>NZ_CALMQR010000056.1:0-16173 GCF_937871995.1 uncultured Citricoccus sp.
GGCCTGAGCGGCAGGCGCCTGGACGGCAGGGGTCTCCACGACCGGGGCCGGTGCTGCCGGGGCCTGGGCGGCCGGTGCGGGCGCCGGTGCTGCCGGGGCCTGGGGGGCCGCCGAACCGGGCTTGGGCGCGGCCGAACCGGGCTTGGGCGCGGCGGAACCGGGCTTCGCGGCGGTGGCGGGCTTGGCGGCAGGGGCCTTCGCGGCCGGGGCCGGGGCACCCGAGGACTTGGGAGCGGCGTCCGCATAGGCGGAGCGCAGCTTCTTGACCACCGGGGGTTCGATGGTCGAGGAGGCGGAGCGGACGAATTCGCCCATGTCCTGAAGCTTGTTCAGGGCCTCCTTGGATGAAATTCCGAGCTCCTTGGCGAGCTCGTGGACGCGGACCTTGGCCACGGTTCTCCTGTTCTGGTCCGCGCCGTGGCCTGTGGGTGGAGCCGGGGGCTCCTCCTAGACCGCGTCAGACGGACCGATGTACGTCAAAGGTGTTCATCGTTGGGCACTCATCGCTTGGTGCTCATCGGGTTTCCATCAGATCTCTGACCCGCTCTCGTCGTTCGTTCTCAGTGCCGGTGCATCCAGGTGCCCGGCGAGCAGCCCGGCCAGGGCGGTCGCGTCGACCGGGCCACGGAAGGCCCGGTTGAATGCGCCTCGCTTCAGGGCGGTCTGCAGGCAAGCGGTGTCCGGGTGGAGCCAGGCCCCTCGGCCCGGCATGCGGCGGCGTGGGTCGGGCACCACGGATCGGGAACCCGTGACACCGTCCAGCACCAGTCGCACCAGCTTGGTGTGGTCCTCCCTGCCTCGGCATCCGACGCAGGTCCGCACCGGGGTGTGTGCCTGCATCGGGAGTCGTTCTGCCTTCGGAAGGGAATTGGACCTGAATCAGTCTACCCCAGTCGTCGTTCCCGCGCCCCCACCGGGGTCGCCCGGGGCTCAGGTGCGGTCTTCGCCGGCGATGTCGATGCGCCAACCGGTCAGCTTGGCGGCCAGGCGTGCGTTCTGGCCCTCCTTGCCGATGGCCAGGGACAGCACGTCCCTCGGCACCACCACCCGGGCGGAGCGGGTGGCGGCGTCCACCACCGTGACGGAGCTCACGCGGGCGGGGGACAGCGCGCTGGCGATGAACCGTTCCGGGTCCTCGCTGTAGTCGACGATGTCGATCTTCTCGTCGTTCAGCTCGCTCATCACGGCACGGACCCGCGAACCCATCTCACCGATGCACGCTCCCTTGGCGTTGACACCGGGCCGGGTGGACTTCACGGCCATCTTCGTGCGGTGCCCGGCCTCGCGGGCCAGGGCCAGGATCTCGACCGAACCGTCCGCGATCTCCGGGACCTCCAGCTCGAACAGCTTCCGGACCAGTCCGGGGTGCGAGCGGGACAGGGTGATGGAGGGGCCCTTCAGGCCGCGGTGGACGTCCACCACGTAGGCCCGCAGGCGCGTGCCGTGGGAGTAGTCCTCGCCGGGGACCTGCTCCGGCGGAGGCAGGACGGCCTCGACGGACCCGAGGCTGACCTGGATCATGTGGGGATTGGTGCCCTGCTGGATGAGCCCGGAGATCAGCTCACCCTCCCGGCCCTTGAACTCGCCCAGGATCTGGTCGTCCTCGGCGTCGCGCAACCGCTGCAGGATGATCTGCCGGGCCGTGGACGCGGCGATCCGGCCGAAGCCCTGGGGAGTGTCGTCGAACTCCCCGACGGCCGTACCGTCCTCATCGAGCTCGGTGGCCCAGATGGTCACGTGACCGGTCTTGCGGTCCAGCTCGGCGCGGGCCTGCTGCAACGCGCCGGGAGACTTGTGGTAGGCGACCAGGAGGGCCTGCTCGATCGTGGGCACGAGCTTGTCCAGCGGGATCTCGCGCTCCTTCTCCAGCAGCCGCAGCGCGCTCATGTCGATGTCCACTCAGACCTCCGTGTCCAGTTGTTCGCGGGAGGCATCGCCGCCACCGCTGGACAACTCTACCTGCACCCGCCCCGGGCCGAGGCGGTCGTAGTCGTGGCGTTCGGGCTCCCCCACCTTGGCGGGCATCCCCTTCTTGGCCCCGGCACGCACGGGGACGAGCACCACGCCGGACTCGTCCGCCTCCCGGATGCGGGCCGTGACCTCCTGTCCCCCGAGCGAGACGGTCACCATGCGCCCCACGTTGCGGCGCCAGTGACGCGGCTCCGTCAGCGGACGCGAGACGCCCGGCGAGGAGACCTCGAGCTGATAGGGCTCGCTGCCCAGTTCCGGCAGGTGGTCCCCGGCGGCATCCAGCGCCTCGGACACCGCGGTGGCCACGGCGGCCACGTCGTCCAGGTCCAGCCCGGCGGTGCCCTCGGGGCGGTCGACGACGACCTGCAGGCTGCGGTGCCCGGGATCGCCCGCCACGGTGACGGACTCGAAGTACATCCCGGCGGCCTCGACGGCGGGGGCCACCAGCTCGGCGAGCGAGCCCGGCTGACGGGCTGTGGGGTTCTCAGTCATTCGCCCTAGGTTACCGGCCCAGCAACAGGTCTTATCCCAGCCGCGCGATCAGCACGAACACCACGATGAGGAAGACCACGCGGATGAACCCGGCACCGCGTTGCACCGCCATGCGGGCACCGACGTAACCGCCCACCATGTTGGCCGCACCCAGGATGAGCCCCAGCCCGAGCAGGACATGGCCCGAGGGCAGGAAGAACGCGATGGCCCCGAGGTTGGTGGCCAGGTTGACGATCTTGGCCTTGGCCGAGCCCTGCAGGAAGTCGTAGCCGAGGATCGCCACCAGCGCGATGACCAGGAAGGTCCCGGTCCCGGGACCGAGCAGGCCATCGTAGAAGCCGATGACCAGGCCGATGACGATCGCGACGGCCAGGTGCCGCCGGCCCTCGTACCGCAGCCCGGTGTCCCGGCCCAGCTGGGGCCGGGCCGCGGTGAACACGGCCACCCCGACCAGTGCCAGCACGATGACGGGCTTGATCACCTCGGCCGGCAGCAGCGTGGCCACGATCGCCCCGCAGAAGCTGCCCACCAGGGCGACCCCGGCCATCGGCAACGCGGTCCGCAGGTCCGGGTGCACGCGCCGGTAGTACGTGACGGCGCTCGTCGTGGTGCCGAAGACGGAGCCCATCTTGTTGGTGGCCAGCGCCTGGACGGGCGAGATGCCGGGCACCATCAGCAGGACGGGCAGCTGGAGCAGGCCGCCCCCGCCCACGACGGCATCGATCCAGCCGGCGGCCAGGCCCGCCAGCACGATCATGACCACCGTGGCAACGGTGATGTCCTCCAGCCCCGTCAGCACGGTCCCCTCCCGCCCGGATCAGCCGGCCACGAGCGTGGCGATGACGTCGGCGGCCGTGGCCACCTCCACCTCCCGGGCCTCCCCGGTCGCACGGTCCTTGACCTCCACGACGCCGTGGGCGAGCCCGCGGCCCACCACCACGGAGGTGGGGATGCCGATGAGTTCCACGTCGGAGAACTTCACGCCGGCGGAGACCTTCTTCCGGTCGTCGTAGAGCACCGTCAGTCCGCGTTCCTCCAGGCCCGCGACCAGTTCCTCGGCGGCGGCGAAGATCTCCTCGCCCTTGCCGGTGGCCACCACGTGGACGTCGGCCGGGGCCACCGCCCGCGGCCACACCAGGCCCTTCTCGTCGTGGTTGGACTCGGCCAGGGCGGCGATGGCCCGGGTGACGCCGATGCCATAGGAGCCCATGGTGACGACGACCTGCTTGCCGTTCTCGTCGAGCACCTTCAGGTCCAGTGCCTCGGCGTAGCGGCGGCCGAGCTGGAAGATGTGGCCCATCTCGATGCCGCGACGGGTCCGCAGGGGCCCCGAGCCGTCCGGGGCCGGGTCGCCGTCGCGCACCGCGGTGGCCTCGACGACGCCGTCCCAGGTGAAGTCGCGCCCGGCCACGAGGCCGAAGACGTGCTGCTGGGGCGCGTTGGCCCCGGTGATCCAGGGGGTGCCGGGGGCGATCCGCGGGTCCACGAAGAAGGGCACGCCGGATTCGGCCTCGCCGCCCAGGAACTGGGTCGACGCACCGTCCGCCGCGACGCGGGCCGGGCCGATGTACCCCTTGACGAAGGAGGGCACCTTCCCCAGGTCTACCTCGGTGGCCGCCTCGAGGGTCGGTTCGCCCGTGGCGCCGAGCAGTTCCCCGACGCCGGACTCCAGCCGCTTGAGGTCGACGTCCCGGTCCCCGGGCACGGCGACGACGAAGGGCCGGCGCTGGTCGCCGTCGAGCACGGCGGTGACCACGACGCACTTGAGCGTGTCCGCGGCGGTCCACTCGCCCTGCGCACGCGGGGCGAGCTGGTTCGACACCTCCACCAGGGCCGCGATCGTCGTCGAGTCCGGGGTGTCCTTCACCTCGGCCGCCGGGGCGCCCGCGAGCGCCGCCTCGTCCAGCGGTGCGGGTGCCACGGTGGTGACCGCCTCGACGTTGGCGCGGTAGCCGCCGTCGGACTCCACGAAGGTGTCCTCGCCGATCGGCGAGGGGTGCAGGAACTCCTCCGAGGCGGAGCCGCCCATCGCGCCGGCCGTGGCCTGCACCGGCACGACCTCCAGGCCCAGCCGGGCGAAGATGCGCAGGTAGGCGGCCCGATGGTCCTGATAGGCACGCTCGAGGCCGGCGTCGTCCACGGTGAAGGAATAGGAGTCCTTCATGATGAACTCCCGCACCCGCAACAGGCCCGCCCGCGGCCGGGCCTCGTCCCGGTACTTGGTCTGGATCTGGTACAGGTACGCCGGCAGGTCCTTGTAGGAGGAGTAGTGGTCCTTGACCAGGAGGGTGAACATCTCCTCGTGGGTGGGCGCGAGCAGGAAGTCGGCGCCCTTGCGGTCCTTGACGCGGAAGATGCCGTCGCCGTAGTCCTCCCAGCGCCCGGAGACCTCGTAGGGCTCCTTGGGCAGCAGGGCCGGGAACTGGACCTCCTGGCCCCCGATGGCGTCCATCTCCCCGCGCACGATCTGCTCGACCCGGTTCTTCACCCGCATGCCCAGCGGCAGCCAGGTGAAGGCGCCCGGGCCGGCTCGGCGGATGTAGCCGGCGCGCACGAGCAGCCGGTGGCTGGCGACCTCGGCGTCGGCCGGGTCATCACGCAGGGTGCGGAGGAACAGGGTGGACATGCGCAGGGGCACTTCGGCTCCGATCGGTGGGTACGGTGTTGCGGTCTGGGAAAGCGGGGGACGGTGTTCAGCCGTCGAGTTCGGCGCGCAGGGACTCGACCTTCTCCAGGCCCTCCTCGACGGGGACGGTCCGGTCCCCGACGCGGGAACCCGCGTAGGTGACCAGTCTCTCGCCGTCCTGGACGTAGAGGGTGGTGGAGGTGGAGGACTCGGTGCCCTCGGGCAGGTCGACGTCCTCGATCGCCACGGACGTGCCGATCGTCATGGCCAGCGCGGCGTCGGCGTCGGCCTCCACGTCGGCAAGTTCCAGGGTGGCCTCTGCGGTCATCCCCTCCCCCATCCCGATCGTGTAGGACGAGCATGTCCGGGCGAACTCCTCGTAGTCGGCCAGGGCCGCAGTGGCCGCGGCGGCGTCCGGGAACAGGGTGACGCTGAGCATGTCAGACGCCGGGGAGGCCGGGTCCTCGGCGTCGACCACGATCCCCCCGACCAGCTCGGTGCCCTCCGGCAACCGGCCCGTCTGCGCTGCCAGTCCCTGCTGGCCGCACTCCTCGGGGGTGACCGTCATCTCCGCGGTCATGCCCTGGGCGCTCTCGGTCAGCTGCTGGAGCCTGTCCCCGCTGACGATCTGCGCCTGCTCCCCCAGGACGGCCTTGAGGGCGGCCTCGATGCCGGAGACGGCCCCGTCCTGGGTCGTCGAGGCGCTCGGGGTGGCCTCCGCGGCCGACCCGGTGGCCGACCCCGTGGGCGGGGCCGGGGTGGTCTCCCCCTCCGTGCCGGACCCGCCGCAGGCGGTGAGGGCCAGGGCCAGCACGCCGGCGCCCAGGACGGCCCGCAGCGCGGGGGCGGGGCGGAAGGGGTGAGGATTCATGGCCAGGCTGTACTTTCTGGACGCCGGTGGTGATGACTAGGAAAGCATAGGTCACCCGCGTGCCGTGGACCGGCTAGAGCAGCACGGTGGCGAACGTGCCGACCTGTTCGAACCCGACGGTCCGGTAGGTCCGCAGGGCGGCCGTGTTGAAGCTGTTGACGTAGAGGCTCACGTGCTCCGTGATGGTGTGGGCGTAGGCCGCGACCGCCGCCATCGAGGGTGCCGCCAGCCCGCGGCCGCGCAGCGAGGGGTCCACCCACACCCCCTGGATCTGGGAGCACCGGGCCGAGACCACCCCGAGGTCGGCCTTGAACCGGACCCGGCCGGCGTCGTCCAGGTCCACGAGGCAGTGACCGTTGCGGATGAGGTCCTCCACGCGCAGCCGGTACTGCACGGCACCGTTGGCCAGCGGCGAGAACCCGAGTTCCTCCTCGAACATCGCCACGCAGGCCGGCAGCACGGTGTGGAACTCCTTCGGCCGGGCCGGCCGCACCCGGGGCGAGGGCTCGACGGCGGGCGCACCGGGCAGGACCATCAGCGGTTGCTCGTCGCGCACCTGGCGGGCGCGCTGGGGCCCCCGGCCCAGTTCCTGCCAGATCGAGAGCACGGCGTCGCGAGGGCCGTAGACGGAGGCGTAGCGGCGCCGCAGTGCCAGCAGGGCGCGGCCGAACAGGGCGCCGGCCTCGGGGGAGGCGCCGACCGGGACGATGTTGGCACCCACCCAGCAGGCGGCCTCCAGCCCGGGGCCGCGTCCCGGGGCCCGGCCGGGGGCCGGGGGCGCTGCGGCGGCGTCGATGCCCAGGAACAGGGACCCGCCGGAGCGGGTGCTGCCGGCGTGCCGGCCGTTCTCGAGGACGGACTCGACGAAGCAGTTGGCCACCGGGTCCGCGGCGGCCAGCGCGGCCAGGGCCGCGGTGTCCGCGGGCGTCAGGACGCGGACGACCCCGCCGGTGGCCCGGCGGACGGCGTCGTCAGCTGACGGTGACCACGGGCGAGCCCTGGACAGGATCCCGGCCATCAGTCCCTTCCCCGCTGCCGTCCTCGATGCCGGACTCGGCCGCGATGCGACGCGCCTCCGCCAGCAGGGTCTCGACGATCTGGTCCTCGGGGACGGTCTTGATGACCTCGCCCTTGATGAAGATCTGGCCCTTGCCGTTGCCGGAGGCCACCCCCAGGTCGGCCTCGCGGGCCTCGCCCGGGCCGTTGACGACGCAGCCCATGACGGCCACGCGCAGGGGCACGGTCAGGTCCTTGAGCCCCTCGGTGACCTCCTCGGCCAGCGAGTAGACGTCCACCTGGGCGCGTCCGCAGGACGGGCAGGAGACGATGTCCAGCTTGCGCTCGCGCAGGTTCAGGGACTGCAGGATCTGCAGGCCGACCTTGATCTCCTCGACCGGCGGCGCGGACAGCGAGACGCGGATGGTGTCCCCGATCCCCTGGCCCAGCAGGTAACCGAAGGCGGTGGCCGACTTGATGGTCCCCTGGAAGGCCGGTCCGGCCTCGGTCACGCCCAGGTGCAGCGGCCAGTCTCCGCGCGCGGCCAGCAGTTCGTAGGCGCGGGCCATGACCACCGGGTCGTTGTGCTTGACCGAGATCTTGAAGTCCCGGAAGCCGTGCTCCTCGAACAGGGAGGCCTCCCAGACCGCGGACTCCACGAGGGCCTCCGGGGTGGCCCTGCCGTACTTCTCCAGCAGGCGCTTGTCCAGGGAGCCGGCGTTGACGCCGATCCGGATGGAGGTGCCGGCCTCGGAGGCGGCCTGGGCGATCTCCTTGACCTGGTCGTCGAAGCGCTTGATGTTGCCCGGGTTCACCCGGACGGCGCCGCAGCCGGCCTCGATCGCCGCGAAGACGTACTTGGGCTGGAAGTGGATGTCCGCGATGACCGGGATGGTGGACTGCTGGGCGATCACCTTCAGGGCGGCGGCGTCCTTGTCCGTGGGGCACGCCACGCGCACGATGTCACAGCCGGCGGCGGTGAGCTCGGCGATCTGCTGCAGGGTCGCCCCGATGTCATGGGTCTTCGTGGTGGTCATCGACTGCACGGAGACCGGGTGGTCCGAGCCGACGCCGACCCTGCCCACGGAGATCTGCCTCGTCTTGCGGCGCGGGGCCAGGACGGGCGGCGGGGCGGCGGGCATGCCGAGGCTGACGGGCACGGAGGGACTCCTGGTTCACTGACGGTTAGGATTCGAGCCCAGTCTACTGGTAGGAGACGAACCACGGCTGGGGAGTGACCATGGTCATGGTCTGCTCCGGCGTGAACGTCGGGTGGTCCTCGTCGACGAAGTTCTTCCAGCCCAGGCGCATCCCGGCCGGCAGGTCCTGCTTCAGGGCCCGCCAGGTCTCCTGCTTCTGGTCCGGGGTCCCGTGGCCGTCCGCGTGGACCATCAGCACCAGTCCGTCGCGGGACTCCACGTCCCGGCGGTCCGGGATCATCCGCACCTGGAACTGGTGCAGGATCACCAGCTTCTCCGGCAGCCGGTGCGCGGTCACGAGTCCGGCCAGCCAGGCGGTGACCTCGTTGACCTCGGCGGCGGAGACCTGGCCGACCTGCCGCATGTGCCGCTGCCCCGGCCGCAACCGCCACTCGGGGTCCAGGGCGAGACCCACGTGGGGCCGTGCCAGCAGGTCCTCGAACATCCGGGCCTGGCTGAGGAAGTCCGCGGTCCCCGGCTGCAGGTCCAGCACCACGTAGGTGTCCGCCTCGCCGGCCGCCTCGACCCAGGCGCGCAACCGGTCGGGGTCCACCGGGGTGCTGTAGTGCCCGGTGGGGCCGGGGGCGGCGGTGGCCACGGTGGAGATGATCTCGAACGCCGGGATGACCGGCTCCCGGCTGTGCTCCTGGTACTCGGCGGCCAGCTCCGCGGCCCGGGCGATCGCCTCGTCCACGTCCTGCTCGCCGAGCATCCCGAGCGCACCGGTTCCGGGAGTCCCGTAGAGCGCGACCATCCGCCGGCCCGGGAACAACCGGGTGCCGCCCCCGGGCAGCTCCGGGGCCGTCGTCGGGGCGGGGGCCGGGGACGCTGTCCGGGTGGGGGCCGGGGACGACGCCGGCGCCCCGGTCCCGCCCGGAGTGCCGTCGGAGGAGGTGCAGGCGGTGAGGAACGCGGCGGTACCGGTGCCGGTGAGCCCGGCCAGCAGTGCCCGGCGGCTCGGGCGGATCAGGAGTGCCCGCCCCGGATCACCGCGGCCTGCTCCCCCACGGCGCAGCTCCACTCGTGGACGTCGGTGGAGTGGATCAGGCCCTGCTTCTTGAACGGGTCGCCGTCGAGCAGGTCCCGGACGGCCTCATCGGAGTCCGCGCGGACCAGCAGCAGGGCGGCCGAGGGGTCGTCGACGAAGGCCCCGGCGGCCACCATGGCCGGCCCCAGGGAGGTCAGGAACTCGCGGTGCGCGGCACGGTGGGCATCACGCTCCTCCCCGAGCCCGGCGACGTAGGTGTACTGGACGGCGAAGATCTTCTCCATGCCCCCACCCTAGGTCAGGGGCGGGTCAGAACAAGCGGACGGGTTCCACGATGTCCGCCACGATGAGCAGCAGCCCCATGCCCAGCAGGGCGATGCCCACCACGTAGGTCAGCGGCAGGAGCCGGGCGATGTCGAACGGGCCGGGGTCCTGGCGCCGGGTGATCCTGGCCCAGCCGCGGCGGATCGCCTCCCACAGCGCCCCGGCCACGTGTCCGCCGTCCAGGGGCAGCAGCGGGATGAGGTTGAACACCATCAGGGCCACGTTGACGCCGGCCACCAGGGACAGCAGCATCGAGGCCTTGTCCGCCAGGGGCACCTCCGGCAGGGCGGCCGCCTCACCGGCGATCCGGCCGACGCCGACCACGGACATCGGCCCGTTGGGGTCCCGCTCCTCGGGGCCGAACACCGCCTCCGCGGTCTCCCAGAGCTTCACGGGCAGCACCACCACTACCTCGGCGGTGGCCTGCAGCTGCCGGCCCATCACCGGGAACGCCTCCGTCACCGGGGCGGGGACGTTCTCGACCTGAGACCCCATGCCCACGAAGCCGACCTGTTCGGTGCGGGGGCTGCCGTCGGGGTCCTCCTGGACCCTGCCCAGCTCATCCGTGACGGGCCGTTCGGTGAGCCGCGGGGTGATGGTGCCGACCTGCTCCACGCCGTCCCGTTCCCAGGTCACGGCGGTGGGCCGGCCGGCCCGGTCCCGGATGGCGCCGGAGAGCTCGTCCCAGGTCCGCACGGGCGTGCCGTCGAACGCGGTGATGGTGTCCCCGGGCTGCAGGCCGGCCGCGTAGGCCGGGGCCTCCGGGTCCCCGGGCTGGCAGTCCTCCTGGCCGGCGGCGGCCCGCTCCTGCTGGACGGCGGCGGGCACCACGCACCGGAAGACCTCCGAGACGGTGGTGGAGGGGGTGGCGACCCCGGTGGTGGTGACGAGGACGGCCGTGAGCACGAAGGCGATGACGAGGTTCATGAAGGGGCCGCCGAGCATGATGACGATCCGCTTCCAGACCGGCAGGGCGATGAACATCCTCTTCTCGTCCCCGGGGCGCAGCTCCTCGGCGGACATCTGCCGGGCGTCCGTGGCCATCTGCTGGAACATGCCGGTGCTGGCATTGCGCGGACGTTCCCCCGCCTCCGGGTGCACGGGCGGGTACATGCCGATCATGGACACGTAACCGCCCAGCGGGATGGCCTTCACGCCGTACTCGGTCTCCCCCCTGCGGCGGGAGAACAGCGTGGGACCGAACCCGATCATGTACTGGGTGACCCGCACGCCGAAGAGCTTGGCGGGGACGAGGTGCCCGACCTCGTGCAACGCGATGGACACGGCGATCCCGAGTGCCACGGCGAGCACCCCGATGATGAACCAGAGCACCTCCACGCCCGTCACCGCCCGTCCCAGCGTGACCGCGCCGCGGTGCGGGCCCACCGCTCGGCGGCCGCCAGGGACTCGACCGTCAGCCCCTGGCCCTCGAGCACGGCGTCCGGGTCGTACTCCCCCACCACGGCGCGCACGGTGTCCTCGATGTCCAGGAAGCCGATGGCCCCGTCGTGGAAGGCCTCCACGGCCTCCTCGTTGGCGGCGTTGAAGACGGCCATGTGGGTGGGCGAGGCCGCGGCGGCCTGCTTGGCCAGGGCCACGGCGCCGAACGCCTCCTCGTCCAGGGGTTCGAAGGTCCACGTGGCCGCCTGCGTCCAGTCGCAGCCCGGTGCCGCGCCGGGCACCCGATGCGGCCAGCCGATCCCCAGCGCGATGGGCAGGCGCATGTCCGGCGGTGAGGCCTGCGCGATGGTGGAGCCGTCCGTGAACTCGACCATGGAGTGGACCACGGACTGGGGGTGGACCACCACGTCGATCCGGTCCAGGGGGACGTCGAAGAGCAGGTGGGCCTCGATCACCTCGAGGGCCTTGTTGACCATGGTGGCCGAGTTGGTGGTGACCACCCTGCCCATGTCCCAGGTGGGGTGCGCGAGGGCCTCGGCCGGGGTGACGGTGGCCAGCTGGGACCGGTTGCGGCCACGGAAGGGCCCGCCGGAGGCGGTGAGGACCAGCCGGCGGACCTCGTGGGCGGACCCGGAGCGCAGGGCCTGGGCCAGCGCGGAGTGCTCGGAGTCCACCGGGACCAGCTGTCCGGGGGCCGCGGCGGCCCGGACGAGGGCCCCGCCGACGATCAGGGACTCCTTGTTGGCCAGGGCCAGCAGGTGTCCGGCCTGCAGGGCGGCGAGGGTGGGCCCCAGACCGATGGAGCCGGTGATGCCGTTGAGCACGACGTCGGCGTCCTCCCACGCGGCCACCTCGGCCGCCGCGGTGGGCCCGGTGAACAGGGCCTGCGACGGCACCGGGACGCCCGCCTCGGCGGCGGCGGCGGCGATCGCCCGGGCCAGTTCGTCCGTGGTGGCGGTGGCGCTGCCCACGGCCTGGGCCCCGGTGGCGACCGCCTGCCGGGCCAGCAGCGTGGTGTTGGCACCGCCGGCGAGCCCGGCCACGGTGAAGCGCTCGGGGGCCTGGGCGATGACGTCCAGCCCCTGGGTGCCGATCGACCCGGTGGACCCGATCAGGGTGACCCGTCGGCGTTCGGGGGTGGCGGTGGCGGGGACGGTCTGGGCGGAGGTCACCGGTCCATTATGGCCGGGTCCGCTGGGAGGTGCCTGCACCGGCCGCGGCGGCAGGACAGCGCGACGGCCCCGGACCGAGGTGGTCCGAGGCCGTCGCCGTCGGGGCGGTCAGCCGGTCAGTGGTCGACCGCCTTCTCGGCACCGACACCGGTGAGGGAACGGACCTCCATCTCCGCCTGCTTGGCGGGGTCCTCGGCACGCTTCTCCGTGACCGAGCCCAGCCAGCCGAGGAAGAACGCGAGCGGGATCGAGATGATGCCCGGGTTCTTCAGCGGGAAGAAGGCGAAGTCGGCACCCGGGATCATCGAGGTCTCGGTGCCCGACATGACCGGGGAGAAGACGATCAGGAGGATCGCCGCGGCCAGTCCGCCGTACATCGACCACTGCGCGCCCCGGGTGGTGAAGCCCTTCCAGAACAGCGAGTAGAGGATGGTGGGCAGGTTGGCCGAGGCGGCCACCGCGAATGCGAGCGCCACGAGGAAGGCGACGTTCTGGCCCTGCGCACCGATACCGCCCACGATGGCCAGGATGCCGATGACCACGACGGTGCGGCGGGCGATCTTGACCTCCTTCTCCGGGCTCGGCTTGTGCTTGGCCAGCACGGAGGCGTAGACGTCGTGAGCGAAGGAGGCGGCCGCCGTGATCGTCAGTCCGGCCACGACCGCCAGGATGGTCGCGAACGCGACGGCGGAGATCAGGCCCAGCAGCAGCGGTCCGCCCAGCTCGAAGGCCAGGTAGGGGGCCGCGGAGTTGACTCCGCCCGGGGCGCTGAGGATCCGCTCAGGGCCGATCAGCGCGCCGGCCCCATAACCCAGCACCAGGGTGAACAGGTAGAAGGCGCCGATGAGCACGATCGCCCACACCACGGACTTGCGGGCCTCCTTGGCCGTGGGCACCGTGTAGAAGCGCATCAGCACGTGCGGCAGGCCGGCGGTGCCCAGGACGAGGGCCAGACCGAGGGACAGGAAGTCGAGCTTGGCGACCTCGCTGACGCCGTACTGCAGGCCCGGGGCGAGGATGGCCTCGCCATGGGGGCTGAGCGCGACGGCCTGACCGAGCAGGGCCGAGAAATTGAAACCGAACAGGGCCAGCACCCAGACGGTCATGATGAAGGCGCCGGCGATCAGCAGGCAGGCCTTGATGATCTGCACCCAGGTGGTGCCCTTCATGCCGCCGACCAGCACGTAGAGGATCATCAGCGCCCCGACGATGGCGATGACGAGGGACTGCCCGAGCCGGTCGTCGATGCCCAGCAGCAGGGACACCAGGGCGCCCGCACCGGCCATCTGCGCCAGCAGGTAGAACACGCAGACCATCAGGGTGCTCAGCGCAGCGGCGATGCGCACGGGCTTCTGCTGCAGTCGGAAGGACAGCACGTCCGCCATCGTGAACTTGCCGGTGTTGCGCAGCAGCTCGGCCACCAGGAGCAGGGCGACGAGCCAGGCGACGAGGAAGCCGATCGAGTACAGGAAGCCGTCGTAACCGTTGATCGCGATCGCGCCCACGATGCCGAGGAACGAGGCCGCCGACAGGTAGTCGCCGGCGATGGCGGTGCCGTTCTGGGTGCCCGTGAAGGAGCGGCCGCCGGCGTAGTAGTCGGCTGCGGTCTTGGTGTTCTTCGAGGCCCTGAGCACGATGACCAGGGTGATGGCGACGAAGATGCCGAAGATCAGGATGTTGAGCCAGGGCTCGCCGACGTTGGTCCCCTCGGCGGCGGTGGTGAGGACGGGGGCGATGTTCACTTGTTTCCTCCCTCAGCGAGGCTCTGGTTGGCGATGGAGGGATCGAGAGCCTCGAGTTCCTCGCGGATGGCGGTGGCCTTCGGGTCCAGCCTGCGGTTCGCGAAGGACACGTACAGGCCGGTGATCACGAAGGTGGAGACGAACTGCAGCAGCCCGATGACGATGCCGAGGTTGATGTTGCCGAGCACCTTGATCGCCATGAACTCGGGGAAGTACGCCGCGAGGATGACGTAGAGGAAGTACCAGACCAGGAACACCACGGTCCACGGGAAGACGAAGCTCCGGTGGGTGCGGCGCAGCTCCTGGAATTGCGGTGTGGACTGTACGGCCCGGAAGTCGACGTGACCGTTGTCAGCCAGGTCGGGGTGTGGTGTTGAAGACACGAAGCCCCCTTGTCAGGACGGCATCACGAGGATGCCTGTGAGAGTTATGACGTGGTTATCCTAGACAGAAAGTGAAGTCCATCACAGGGTTGGTCGATCAGAGCCCCAGCGAACGGGCGATCAGCATCAGCTGCACCTCGGTGGTGCCCTCGCCGATCTCCAGGATCTTGGAGTCGCGGTAGTGGCGGGTCACCAGCGACTCATTCATGAACCCGTAGCCGCCGAACACCTGGGTGGCGTCCCGGGCGTTGTCCATGGCGGCCTCGCCGGCGACCAGCTTGGCGATGGCGGCCTCGGTCTTGAACGGCTTGCCGGCCAGCATCTTGGCCGCCGCCTCGTAGTACGCCAGCCGGGCGGTGTGGGCGCGCGCCTGCATCCGGGCGATCTTGAAGGAGACGGCCTGGTTCCTGCCGATCGGCTGCCCGAAGGCCAGGCGGGTGTTCGCGTAGGCCACGCACTCGTCCACGCAGCCCTGGGCGGCCCCCGTGGCCAGGGCGGCGATCGCGATGCGCCCCTCGTCGAGGATGGACAGGAAGTTGGCGTAACCGCGCCCCCGCTCCCCCAGGAGGTTGGCCTCGGGCACCCGCACGTCGTCGAAGAACAGGGGATGGGTGTCCGAGGAGTTCCAGCCGGCCTTGTCATAGGCCTGGCCGACCGTGAAGCCGGGCGTCCCGGAGGGCACGAGGATGGTCGAGATCTCCTTGCCCGGCTTCCCGTCCCGGCCCGCGGTGGTCCCGGTGACCGCCGTGACGGTGACCAGGCTGGTGATGTCGGTCCCGGAGTTCGTGATGAACTCCTTGGCGCCGTTGACGGTCCAGGTGCCGTCGGCCAGGCTGGCCGTGGTCTGCGTCCCGCCGGCGTCCGAGCCGCCGTTCGGCTCGGTCAGGCCGAATCCGGCCAGGCGCCGGGCCGTGACCAGTTCCGGCAGCCACTGCTGCCGCTGGTCCTCGGTGCCGAACCGGTAGACCGGCATGGCCCCCAGGGACACCCCGGCCTCCAGGGTGATCGCGACCGACTGGTTGACCCGGCCCAGCTCCTCCAGGGCCAGGGCCAGGGCGAAGTAGTCCCCGCCCATGCCGCCGTACTCCTCCGGGAACGGCAACCCGAACAGGCCCAGCTCGCCCATCTGGCGCACGATGTCGTACGGGAACTCGTGCCGGGCGTCGAGCTCGGCGGACACCGGGGCGACGACCTCGTTGGCGAACTCCCGGACCATGGCCACGAGGTCGCGGTAGTCCTCGTCGAGTTCCGGCCCGGCGACGGCGCCTCGGGTGGACTGGGGGGCAGTGGTCATGACGGTGGCCTTCCTGGCGACTGGGTTTCGGTGAATGGTTAGTAACCGAATCTGATGGAGATCGTAGTCACCGGTACCGCGGGCTGTCGAGACCCGGGGCCCGTTCGATCGCCACCACGCACGGATCCGGCCCCGATTGCGCGTACAGTGGGTCCGAGCCCGCGCCGGATCCGGCGGCTACCCGTGACGAGGAGGTCACTGTCCCGTGCAACTTCGTGAAGTCCGATCCGAGGACCTGGACCGCTTCTTCGAGCACCAGCAGGATCCCGAGGCCAACCAGATGGCCGCCTTCGCCCCGCGCAACCCGCAGGACCGGGGCGTCTTCGACTACCACTGGTCGGGACTGCTCAACGACGCGGACACCCAGGTCTGGACCATCGAGCAGGACGGCGCGGTGGCCGGCGCCCTGATCGTGTCCGGCATCCGCTCCGTTCCCGAGCTCTCCTTCTGGACCGCCCGCGAGTACTGGGGTCAGGGCATCACCACCTCGGCCGTGGACGCGTTCCTCGCCTCCTTCACGGACCGTCCCATCCGCGCCCACGTCCCCGCGGACAACGTCGGGCCCCAGAAGATCCTCGCCCGCCGTGGCTTCGCGGTGGTGGGCGAGGACAAGACGTTCTCCAACGCCCGCTCCGAGGTGGTGACCGAGCTGATCATGCAGCTCGACTGATATGTAGTGGACGTCTGTCAAGTGGCAGGGTGAGGCGCCCGTCC
>NZ_CALMQR010000057.1:0-16210 GCF_937871995.1 uncultured Citricoccus sp.
ACGACGACCAGTGCCGGTCCGAGCACCAGGGCCATCCGCTCCGGTCCGGCCAGGGTGAGGGTGGTCGTGTAGGAAGTATCGACTGGACGTGGTGGATGCCCACCGGGCGTAGCGCCCGAAGTCGGTGCCGAGATCATCTGCATACAGATCTTCGGCGTCGTAACCCACCACTTTCCTTCCCCGCACCTTCGTGAGCTGGTCAACGAGTAACTCACGACCCTGGGTAGTTCGTGCGTGTCGTATTTCCTGCGGGTCCAGCCGTCGACTGGTGGGTCAGAGGCGCCGGCCGAGTTCGGTTGCCTGTTTGGTCAGGACCGGGAGGTGTTCGGTGAGCATGTCCTCGATGGTGGCTCGGGCCGTGAAGGCGCTGCTGCTCAGGGCGGCGCGGATGCGCCCGTGGGCGTCTTTGACGGGCACGGCGAGGGTTCTCATGCCGACTTCGAGCTCTTCGTTGGTCATCGAGTATCCGTCGGTGGCCGCGGCGTCGATCCGGTTGCGGATGTCGGAGATCTTGGTCAGCGTGTTGGGTGTGGTGGCCTTGGGGTGGATGGATTTCAGGTAGGCCTCGCGTTCGTTCTCGAGTAGTCCGGAGAGCAGCACGCGGCCGGTGGCCGAGGCGTACGCCGGAAGCTTCGCGCCCAATCGCACTCCCATGGACACGATGCGCTCCACCGCGGCCCGAGCGATAAACAGAGCCGAACCGTCCTCATAGATGGCCACTGACACGGCCTCGCCGATCTGGTCCCGGCCGACCTCGGCGTAGGTTTGTGCCAGTGAGGCCAGGGTGGACCCGGTGAGGTAGCCGTCGCTGAGACGCAGCATGCGGGGGGTGGGTTGGAAGGCACGCCCATCCTGGTGCAGGTACCCCAGTTCGGTCAGCGTCAGCAGGCAACGCCGCGCGGCGGCCGGGCTGATCCCGGCCGCCCGCGCGGCATCGGCGACGTTCAGCTCGCGACAGGTGGGACCGAAGGCCTCGAGGATGGCCAGGCCCTTGGCCAGCCCGGCCATCCCCTCCGGGGGACGCTTAGCAGTGGTCCCGCTCACGCTCTCCTCAATCATTCATTCGTTATACGAAAAATGGCGCCGGTGTGCAACTTTGCTCAGACGGCAGCCAGCTCCTTTTCCACGTCGTAGTCATAGAGCCAGGAACGGAAGGCCGCGGCGTCGGCGATCTCGGCGTCGCGCTGGGCCAAGTCCTCGTACTGCGAGTCATAGCGCCGGCCATTGGCGCGCGCTCCGAGCTGGACCTCCACGGCCCGAGGCCTGCGGATCTGTTCGTAGCGGATGAGCGTCTCCGGCACCGAGGACTTATCCGCCTGGGTGAGCAGGGCGCTGAGAGCGATACCGTCTTCGATGGCCTGGTTTGCGCCCTGGCCCAGGTGGGGGAGCATGGCGTGCGCGGCGTCCCCGAGCAGCGCCAGTCGACCGGAGGTCCAGCTCTCCAGCGGTTCGCGGTCGAACAGTCCCCACCAGAAGGGGTTCTCCACCTGCTCGATGATCTGGACCACCAGCGGGTCCCACCCGGCGAAGGACTGAGCCAGCACCTTCACGTCGCCGCGACCAGACCAGGACTCCTCAGCTGGGTACTCGCTGGGGATGAAACCCACAAAGTTCAGCAATTCGCCCCCGCGCACCGGGAAGACCATGAAGTGCTTGCCCTCGCCCATCCAGACCAGATGCACGTCATTACGCCACCCGGGGAGCCGCTCGGCCGGCACCAGACCCCGGTAGGCCAGCATCCCGGAGAACACCGGCGGCGTCGGCTCCACGACCTCTTGCCGCAGCCGGGAATGGATCCCGTCCGCGGCGACCACGACGTCCGCCTCGAACTGCTCACCATTCTCAAAGCTCAACCGGGCCGCATCCGCCGTCTGTTCGAAACCGATACAGCGTTGCCCGGTGTGTACGGCCGAGTCCGGCAAGTGCTCGGACAGCAGCCCCAGCAAATCCGCGCGGTGCATGCCGAATACCCCGTACTCCCCACTGGTGTCGCCTGTCTTGATCGGCCCGACCACCGATCCGTCCATGCGCCGGTAGGACGAACCTTCCTGGATGCGCCCGCCCAGATGCTCGAACCGCTCGCGCAGTCCCATCCTCTCCAGCAGGCGGACGCTGTTGGGGGTGATTAATACCCCCGCCCCCACCTCACCGAGCTGGGGTGCCTGCTCGAAGACGTGGACGTCGTGCCCGTGCTGGATCATCGCGTTGGCGGCCGAGAGCCCCCCAATGCCTCCCCCGACGACCGCAATCCTCAACTGCTCCATGCCTGACTCACTTTCGTATAGCGAATACTAGTTCTGAATACGAAAAGTGTTTCCGAGGGTCTTGGTGATTGTCAACCGCCCGGTGAGGTCCGCCTTGCGTGTTGACAACACGATGCGAGGTCGATCACAGTATTCGTGAATCGAATAGATATTCGCTATACGAAAACACAGAGTAGAGGAGAAGGTATGGCACCCTCCCAGAAAAACCAGGCCAGGTCTTATACCGTCGCCGCGTACACGGCGTTCGGACTCGGCTTTCTCGTCCCGTTCGCCACTTCGGGCTGGCAGGGCATGCAGCTCTCCCAGGCTCCATGGGCCGTGGTCGCCGGCTTGCTCCTGTGGGCGGTGGGCATCGGCCTGGAATGGCGCGCCTACGTCCTTTCACATGACAGCGGTGGGCCGATGTGGCGTCGGGTGTGCGACTTTATCGGCCGGAACGCTTCGGCTTGGTTGCTCCTGGGGATCGCCTTCGGGTTCGCCTACCACCCGACTATCTCCACCACCGTCTTCGGGACGAACTTCAGCGCGATCCTTGCCATCACATTGGCGGTGATGGGCATCCAAATCACCTTGGACGCCTGGCGCCAGCTACTCCGGGACATCAGGCCGGTCCTCTTGGTGGTTCTGCTGCGGTGGGTGCTGATGCCACTGATCGGATACTGCGTCTCCTTCATCGCGTTCTACCCGTTCCTGCCCGAGGAGATCGCCAACCAGCTAGCCATCGGCATGATCCTTTTGGCTACCTCACCCACCGGTGCAGCGTCGAACTCGCTGACGCTGATCAGCAAGGGCGATCTGGCTCTGTCAGTCTCCGCCACCACGGTCAGCGTCCTGATCGCCCCGTTCCTGCAGCCCTTCCTGGTCCAGCTGTTCGTCGGCAGCAGCACCTCGGTCGAAGCCCAGTCCATGTTCCTGGACCTGGTCCAGTACGTGCTGGCGCCGGTGGTGATCGCCAGCATCGTCGGCATCCTGGTCCCCAGACTGGTCGAGCGCATCAAGCCCTTCCTGCAGCCCATCGCCGTGCTCTCCCTAGCCTGTGTGCTGATGGGCACCATCTCCAAGGGCACAACCACCATCCTGGAAAACCTCGCCGTCGTGGCCTTCGTCCTCATCGCCTGTGTCATCCACGGGCTGGCCGGGCTCACCTTGGGATACGTCGCCCCTCGCTTCTTCAAGCTCAGCCACCCCCAGCGAGTGGCCGCCTCTTACGAGGTCGGTATCGAGAACGCAGCGATCGCCCCTGCCCTGGCGATCAGCTACTTCGGCCCACTGGCTCTCCTGCCGGCAGTCGTCTACGGGAAGACCCAGAACATCATGGCCGCCTCCATCTTCGCCCCCTACTTCCTGCGCCAAGCCGAGAAGCTCAATGCGCCTTCCCAGGACGCGCTCCAGAGCGCGCAGGTCGAGCAGTTTGCTGCCGCTGGAAGCGGCGAGGCCGATCGAACCAAGGACCTGCCCTGAGCGCAGAAAGGCTCACGGGCGCCCCCTGCCCCGCGGGTGACCCACCCAGAGAAGTTCTCCACGAAAGGGAAGGACGTGTCCGCCTGTTGGCCGGCGAAGATGCCCACCTTCTCTAGGCGTGTACAGATGGTCGGATTCATGTAAATTATATAGCGCACTAACTAAACTCGCCGGTAAGGTATTGCCGCGATGCTGGCGAAATTCATCGAGGAGAGCCATGTGAGCAACAAGCCCTACTCCGTCACCACCGATCGCACCGGCCTGAGCTTCGGCTACCGCCTGGGGTGGCGACTGGCCTACATGGTCACCTTCATCACCGGCTCGGCCAGCCGGCAGGGAACCATTGACCCGAGTACGCAGTTGCGCAGGGAGCGAGCCCGGCGGTTGGTCGATGCCTATCGGGCCCGGGGCCATCAGCCTCCGGCCGGGGCGTTGACCGTGGCCGGGTACGCCGGCTAGTCGACCGGGCGCGGATGGACCCGGTCCATCAGCAGGGTCATGAGCCGGTGCAGTTCCTGCAGCTCGGACTTGTCCATCTGAAGGCGTTCCATCATCTGCACCGGCACGGCCTCGGCCTGCCGGCGCAATTCCCGGCCGGTGTCGGTGAGATCGATCGCCAAAGCCCGGTCATCCTCGGGGTCCCGGCCCCGGTGGATGTACCCCAGGGTCTGGAGTCGCTTGGTCAGCGGGGACAGGGTGGCCGACTCCATATGCAGCAGCGCCGCCAGGTCCTTGATCGACAACGGCGCGTGTTGCCACAAGGCCAACATGACCAGGTACTGCGGGTGGGTCAGCTTCAGCGGCTCGAGCACCGGCCGGTAGGCGGCGATGACCCCCCGGGAGGCCACCGAGAGGGCGAAGCAGATCTGGCTCTCCAGCGCCAGCGGATCGGTGGAGGGGGTGCTGCGGTCCATGCCCCCAGCATGCCCCATCCAATGGCCCGAGGCGGACTATCGGGCATTAATCCGGTACTTCAGCGCCGACCTCCGGCCTACGTCGTGGCTGCAGTCTCGGTGGTCGCGCCCAGAACCGTCCTCTACATCGCGTGTTGTCCCGAAACGGCGAACCGCTCGGACCGAGCTTTCCTCCGACATCGGTGGTCCGTCCCGGAGCACCGCAGACGCTCACCTACCGCACTCCGAGGGGCCTGTCTCGGGCGGGGCTCTCAGCGCCTCCCGGTCTCCGCGATGACCACCCGGACCGGATTGACCTGGACCAGATAGTAAGGACACTGAAGACCTTGGACCCATCTACGTCGTCCCCCATGCCCATCCTGGACACCGACGTCCTCATCGAGCTCGTCGAAGAGCTCGGCGACGGGCCACCGACATGGGGATTTCTTGCTCGGTACATGCAGCTCCTGGATCACCGAGTCGATCGGCTCGACCGCGCGCTCATCACCAGAGACGCCGAGGGATGGCTGGACGCCGTTCAGAGCCTCAAAGTCTCCTCAGCGATGGCTGGCGCGACCGCCTTGTCCGCAGCGGCCGCCCAACTCCAAGAACGCATTGCACCGATACCACCGGACGACCAGCGCTGGCCGACAGGGCAGCAACGGACCGAGATCATCACCGGTCTGCGGCAACTGGCCCAGGAAACCCGGCACCACCTGCACCTCTTTCTCCACCGACCGATCCTGCCTGTCACAGACACCTCCAGAGAATCCCGTGGAACGTAAACACGCCCGGGGTAGCCACCAATCACCAGGAAGGTCACCAGGAACGATGACGAACTGTCAGCGAGGTCCCTTCAGGGGCCATGGAACCGCCACACGGACACCCAGTCCGCGGTGGTCAATGAAAACGAGGCCGGGACCATCGAGGGATTCGGGCTGCCCGGCGGCCTCCGACCCCATCGTCCTCCTACCCGCTGAGGAACCGAGGCTCCGATTACTCCCACCCAGGTCCAGGCCCTGGACCGTGCAGTTACTTCCGTGGGCGGCCCCGGACAGGAGCAGCCGGTGACATGAGTGGAGAGGACATGGTCGAATGATCTTCAGTTTGACTCGATTCCGGTTGCGTCCTGGATCCCGAGCGCTAGCGGATGAGTGGGTGCGTTTCATGGAGGCCCATCGCTGCGCGGTGGGAGAGATCATGAAACGGGAGCACATGTATGTGGAGGCGATCTTCACCGAAACGGTGAACGGGGCGGACTATCTGTACTGGTACAGCCTGCAGGACGACCACGACAGATCCGCAGAACCCTTTGACCACTGGTTCGACGAACATCACACCCGGTTCTGGCAGGCCTGCATCGACGACACCTTCCCGGTGGATGAGTTCACCCCGCAAATCCTCCTGACGACCGAAGGAATCCGAGCCGCCGCGGGACTCGGGAGCCGAGAATCAGTGCTCGCCACCATGGACCCCCGAGGGGACGGAGTCGGGACTGCCCGCCAATATGCGGGGTCTGAAGTTTCCTAAGCGGTGAGGTGTCGCAGAAAAGGCTCAAGTGATCCCGGGTGACCTCGGTCACGGCCACAGATCCGCGGTGATCTGCGTCTGGTCATCCGGTCCAGAGCATGGATGTCCGGTGGACGCGGGGACGCAGAACCAATCCGTGGAGGCTCGTCGCGGCCTGGGCCAACGCCGTCGCTCCGACCATCCTCGAAGACCTTCGTCAGGCTACAGGCGGCATCCATCCGCGTCGCGCAATCCCGGGCAAGGCCTCGCCTATCCGCTAAACCTGCCGGGCGAGCGGTTTACCGCCGCGCAGGAGCGTGCCCGGACGAGCGCCCCTCCTGAGAGCGGCACGACCCTCATGACGTGCCGCTCCCTCTCTCAAGGCCCTGCCCGAGCCTGTCTCCGCGCAGGCCACCAAATGTGTTGATACCCATGATGTCCACCCACGAAGGACCCGGATGCAGACGCCATCGACCCCCCCACCCCGCACCGAACAGCACACCCTGACGGCCCTGCTGCGGGTCGGAGAGGTTGCCGTGGCTTTCCGCGAGCACGTGGCCACCGGTGACCTGCCCGGGGCGTGGCCCCTGATCGACCCAACGCTGCGATTGGCGTGGGCCCGGGACTGGGCCCAGGACCACGGCGCACGACTGCGCCGGCTCTGCCCGAAACGGCTGGCCGAGCGGTTGTCCTGTCTGGACGGGCCGGCCCATCCGCTCTGGAAGCACTTCGCCGCCGACCGGCTCCAACAGTTGCGGCAGGTGGAGGCGGCCGGGTGGTCTCACTCCGCTACGGGTCTGCCGCCACTGGGCCCGGATACCGAGGTCCTCTACGCCCGCCCCGACCATCCCGAGGACTGGGGAGCCCCGGCCGATCCCCGTACCGTGCCGATGGTGATGCGCTGGAACGGTGCCGCGTGGAAGGTCCTCGCCTACGGGTCCCTCAGCCACCCCGAGCCCCAATAGTGCGCCCGCGACGGGCCGGTGGAACGAGGCGTTAAGCAAGTCTGAGCGGCACCAGACCGGCCCGCCATGGTGTTAGTGTCGTTGCCGTCCACACGGGAGCCCCATTGCAGGGGCTGAGATCGGGCTGAGGCAGCCTGCGACCGTCGAACCTGTCCGGGTCATGCCGGCGAAGGAAGTAGGAACACATCTGATGAGTGCATCCAATGCGCACGCCCTGGCGTATCTCCACAACACCGAGCACGGGCTTGCCGTGCCGGTCACCGAGATCACCTTGAACGATTCCCCGGGCGGAATAGCGAACCCACCGCTGCGGATCTACCGCACGGCCGGGCCGGGCAGCGACCCGGTGATCGGGTTGCCACCGAGCCGGGCGTCCTGGATCCAGGGGCGCGGTGACGTCGAGGAATACGCCGGCCGGGAACGGAACCTCCTTGACGATGGCCGCTCGGCTCTGCGCCGCGGGGCCGCGTCCCAGGAGTGGAAGGGAACCCGGGCGGTGCCGTTGCGGGCCAAGGCGGGGCGGACCGTCACCCAGATGCACTACGCCCGGGCCGGAATCATCACCGAGGAGATGCGCTACGTGGCCCTGCGCGAGCAGTGCGACGTCGAACTGGTCCGCTCCGAACTGGCCGCTGGCCGGGCCATCATCCCGGCCAACATCAACCACCCCGAGTCCGAACCGATGATCATCGGCAAGGCATTCTTGGTGAAGATCAACGCCAACATCGGCAACTCCGCGGTCACCAGCTCCATCGCCGAGGAGGTCGACAAGATGCAGTGGGCCACCCGATGGGGAGCGGACACGGTGATGGACCTCTCCACCGGAGAGGACATCCACACCACCCGGGAATGGATCATCCGCAACTCCCCCGTACCGATCGGCACGGTCCCGATCTACCAGGCGCTAGAGAAAGTCAACGGGGAGGCCAACGCCCTGACCTGGGAGATCTTCCGCGACACGGTGCTGGAACAATGCGAACAGGGCGTGGACTACATGACCATCCACGCCGGGGTGCTGCTGCGCTACGTGCCACTGACCGCCGAACGGGTCACCGGTATCGTCTCGCGCGGCGGGTCGATCATGGCCGGGTGGTGCCTGGCCCACCATCAGGAGAACTTCCTCTACACCCACTTCGACGAGCTGTGCGAGATCTTCGCCCGGTACGACGTGGCCTTCTCCCTCGGAGACGGCCTGCGCCCGGGCTCGATCGCCGACGCCAACGACGCCGCCCAGTTCGCCGAACTGGACACCCTGGCAGAACTCACAGCACGGGCCTGGGCCCACGACGTGCAAGTCATGGTCGAAGGCCCCGGACACGTTCCCCTGCACCTGGTGCGCGAGAACGTGGAACGCCAACAACAGCTATGCCAGGGAGCCCCGTTCTACACCCTGGGCCCGCTGGTGACCGACATCGCCCCGGGTTATGACCACATCACTTCGGCCATCGGGGCCACCGAGATCGCCCGCTACGGCACCGCGATGCTGTGCTACGTCACCCCGAAAGAACACCTGGGACTGCCCAACAAGGACGACGTGAAGACCGGGGTCATCACCTACAAGATCGCCGCCCACGCCGCCGATGTGGCTAAGGGCCACCCGGGTGCGACCGAACGGGACGACGCGCTGTCCAAGGCCCGCTTCGAGTTCCGCTGGCGCGACCAGTTCGCGCTATCCCTGGACCCCGACACCGCGGAGGCCTTCCACGACGAGACATTGCCGGCCGAACCGGCCAAGACGGCCCACTTCTGCTCGATGTGCGGACCGAAGTTCTGCTCCATGCGCATCTCCCAGGACATCCGCGACCAGTACGGCAGCGCACAGGCCCAAGCAGCAATCGCCGGAATGCAGGCCAAATCCGATGAATTCCAAGCCGCCGGCGGCAAGATCTACCTAGAGACCCCCACGCTCTCCAAACCCTGAACACGCTCACTCGGCCCTCGACCAGAGGAACCTGCGCCGGTGCTGCTGGCCTCGATGACACGAGGCCAGCAGCACCGGCCGACGCGGTCTTGGTAAGCCCCCAGCCGCGGGTGCACCTGGCGTGACACACCACCGGGCCCCGCGGAGTCAGGTCCGCCAGCGGCCCCGGTCAGAACCCCAGCGCACCTCGCCACACTTGAGACGCTGGAGTGAGCGGATGGATCGGGACGCGAAACACCCTCCACGATGGTGTAAGCGTGTACCTCTGTTGGCAAACATTCTTCGGCGGACGACGAAAACAGAGGAACGGCACAAGCTGGGTCGCCCCCCGGCTCTGCGAGGCGTTAGCAGGGTGCTCGATGGACATTCGCAGCTGACGGACCGACCCAGGACTGGTGTTAGACATGTGCGTCAAGCGGACTAAGCCAGCGGTCCGTCCGCTACTACTTTGCCGCCCTCTTCAGCTGGAGCCGAACACGGCTTACACCGCAATGCCTAAGAGCATTGTCACCGACTTGGAGGCGGCGCTCCGAAGTGCCTCCAAGACACCCACGCGAACGATCTAAAGGTGCCGAGGAGAACGACCGCCCTCCGCCGAAATTCGGAGGGGCGGCGGAGGGCGATCGCGCCGCGAGACTCAGCTATCGCGGCTGGTTCGGCAGGCGCCCGGGGGGCACGCCTACCGACCACTAATAATACCAACAATTTCGCTCTAAACCGGCACTGACCTGGGAGGATGCGTTGTGTTGTGCTCTCCCGGACCACCCGGCGTGCCGCTCTTTTTTGGAGGCACGCGCGTAGAAAAAATCCCTCAAAATCTTCTGCCCGTTCTCCCCGAGATCGGCTAACACGAGCCAAAGCGAACGAAACTTTCCCAGACGCTGATATTCAACCCTTGCCTGGTGAATACGGTCGTTGGCGTTGCACGACAATAACCTCAGGGACCTTAGGCGTGGCCTTCACTTGGAGACAGCCGGTCACAGCGACGTCCCAAACGTTTGCCTCGGGGGTCACCAGCGAAATAGATGTGCTCACATTCGCCGGCCCGTCTTTGAAATACCCGACCTCCGCCCACGATTTTTTCGATCCCGCCAACGGCCTGCGGGAGAGCTATGTGCTGTGGTCAAATTCTGCTGCCGTGGCTACGGGCGCCCTCCAAGATCGAGACCCGGGCGAGGTGCGCATCGGGCGAGCGTTGGTAGACCCAGCGCAGCGAGGTCGTGGACTGGGGCGCGCCATGATGCGGCTGCTAATCAACCGCGCCGCAACGCGCGCAGGAGTCATACACCTCACGCTGGGCGTCTTCGAGAGGAACCTTCCATCTCGGGAACTCTGCGAATCTGTCGGATTCATCGTTGCCGACAGCTGCGTTCTCCTGCGCGTCGGGCAGGACCGCTGGACCATCCTGGAAATGAAGCTCGAGCTTACGGACAGCACCCACAGAGAGAATCGCCAATAGTCGAACTCGGACTTGTCCTATCAACCGTCGTTCCGCGAATGGGTCCAGGGGGCGAGCAACATCCCGCGTTGCCCCCCCTGAGGCTGGCCAGATGGACATACCCGCCTTCGACGCATCACGTGCCATGGTGCGTGCTGGTCCAATACGCTACCCGTCGCACACCGCCGACCGCATTCCTGGCGCCTGATATTTCTGGCACAGACCGCTCTGCTCTTTCTCGCGAGCCTCTCTCCTGTGTTCCCGTTGCACAACGTGTGCCCTCACGGCGTTCACCTATCGGCCGAGCCCCAGTCGTAACGTCGTGACGGAACGCAGTTAGGTGAGATCCTCCGTTCGCGGGGCAACGATGCCACCGGTTCGCGCTACCTCGTGACGCCATGCCGTGCGGGTGTTGAAGTCTGCCCCGAGATCGGGGAGCTCTGCGAGGTCTTCAGGGGCAAGAGCGGTCACCGTTCCGCCAGCAGAGACGATGTCCAAAGACAGGCCAGCGATGGTATTGAGGCTGATTGCTTGAAGCACGGCCTGCTCGACGGAGGCTGCCGCACTAGTAATGCCGTGCCCTCTAAGAATTACCACCGGTAGCTCGCCCATGGCGGTGAGCATTTCAGTGGCCACGGAATCATTCCGCACGAGAACACCACGGTGATACACCGGTACACCGCCTGCTGCGAGTCGAGCGCCGGGTATATCGAACGCGCCGACTATCGGGCGGATCTCGATACCAGCGAGGTCGGCAGCAACGATCTGGGGAGGGTGTGCGTGAACGACAGCCTTAACGTCATTCCGCGCCTGCAGCACCGCGGTATGCAACGGTAACTCATTGGGCACCGACCAACCGTCTAATTCCCCTTGCGCAGCGGCAGTCCCGTCATACCGAACCAACCGGATATCTTCCGGGCCGGTGTACCCCAATCCTCTTTCACGTGGACCGCGGCATCGCACCAGAAGATGCTCAGAACTGACGCGCAGGCTGATATGTCCGAGGATCCCCTCGGCGAGGCCTCGGGCCGCAAGGACGCGGCAGGCCTGAGCAATGAGCACGCGTTCTTCTTGGAATTCCTTCAATATGCGCCTTCCATCCTGTCAGCGGGTGCACTTAGGCGCCCTTACTTGGGTTTACGCGACCTCTGGCAGCTCCCACCACACCTTCCTCGGCTGTCGCTCTCTACATGCACGAGGAGCAGCGGCGAAGCCCCTCCCTTGACAGAATCTTAGCCATAGGTAGATTGGTTAGGCCATTAGTTATTTGGGAGGAGCCCCCAGTGCCCAAGGTTGTGTATCTCGCCAATGACGGCGATGAACGCGTAGTCGATGCAACGAGCGGCGAGAACGTGATGAGCGCCGCTGTGCGTTCTGGTGTTCCCGGGATTGTCGGTGAATGCGGAGGGCAGTTGTCCTGCGCCACATGTCACGTGTGGGTTCAGGACCCATTCCGAGAGCAGGTTGGCGGGCCCGGGGACATGGAGGCCGACCTTCTGGACCTCGGGGTTTCGGACTACACGGAGGCCAGTCGTCTCGGCTGCCAAATCACCATCACCGACGAGATTGACGGTCTCGTCGTCGAACCACGCCCCGAGGCGTGGCACTGAGAGGAAAGGGACAGCATGCTGCGTCCAGACATTAATGATTTGCTCACCCAGACCGGTCCGGGAACGCCCATGGGCGATCTGTTCCGACGTTATTGGCAGCCGGTTCTGCACACCGATGAGTTGCCATCGGACGGATGCCCGCCAGTTCGGGTCAAGATTCTCTCCGAACGACTCATCGCTGTACGGACGCCCGAGGGTGAGTACGGGCTCATGGACGAGTTCTGCGCGCACCGCGGAGTGTCAATGTTTTTCGGTCGAGTCGAAAACGGCGGCATCCGTTGTCCATACCACGGGTGGAAATATAACGCCGACGGCCAGGCTGTCGAGGTGCCCAGCGAACTCAACAACTCGGAGTTCTGCAAGAACGTCAAACTTCGTTCCTATCCCCTGGTCAAGGTAGGGGACATCCTGTGGGCCTACCTGGGAGACCCTGACAAGCGCCCCCCGCTCCCGACGTGGGAATTCGCGACCGTCCCTTCCGGACAAACTTTCACGTCAAAGCGCCTGCAGGAGAGCAACTGGTTGCAGGCGCTAGAAGGTGGGATCGATTCCAGCCACGTGACGTGGTTGCACGGCGGCGGGCCGACCGGAGCCGGCCTGGAGGCCGACCCGCTGTTTGCCGGTTCAAAGGGGAACCAGTACAACAAGGGCGACCTCAAGCCCTTCTTTGAAGTCGTAGAGAACGACGGTGGACTGCTCATCGGTGCGCGTCGAAATGCTGAAGAAGGGCACTACTACTGGCGTGTGACCCCGTGGGTACTTCCGAACTTCACCATGGTCCCGCCACGCGGGGATCACCCGGTGCACGGCCATTTCTGGGTGCCCATTGATGATGAAAACTGCTGGGCCTGGAGCTTCGACTATCACCCCACCCGCGATCTGACTGAAGCAGAGGTCTCAGCCATGGAGGACGGTGCAGGTGTCCACAGCAAGAACATCCCCGGCACGTATCGTCCCGTGGCCAATAAGGACAATGACTACTTGATCGACCGTGAGAAGCAGAAGACGGGTGAACTGTTCTCGGGGGTCGAGGGAATCGCTATCCAGGATTCCTCCCTGCAGGAAAGCATGGGCCCCATTGTCGACCGTACAAAGGAACGCCTCGTTGCCACCGATGCAGGGATCATCAAGGCCCGACAGAAGCTGCGCCGTGCGGTAGAGGCGCTGCGTGATCACGGCACGGAACCGGTGGGCAACATTCCTGAACACCAGCGCATCCGTTCCGTCGCAATCGTGCTCCCCGCAGACCAGCCATTCGTGGAGGGCATCGGAGACGGATTCCAAGCACGCGAAGGCGTGCGTCAGACGACGGTGTGATCATGGCTCTTCCCATTTCAGTCAGTGCCTGCGCACGCGCCGCCACAGCCGAAGAAGCCGCATACCGCATCGACTACCCACTCGCGCATGCCAGATCAACCCGGGTGGTTGCCTTCGACGAGAAGGCCGAAGAAACCGTGCGTTCGGTCGCTCACGGCCCTTGGGGCCAGGCGCAGTTCTATACAACATCTGCCACCGGTGAAGACCTCTTCACGCTGGACGGTGAGCGACGGCCAATGGCACGAGAGATCGAGCACTCCGATTCCGTCATCATGGTCGGGACGAATTTGTTGGATTCAACTGCCGTGGCCGAAGTGGGCATGGCCTGTCGCGCCCGCTCGATCATGACCGCCGGGCTGTTGCTGTTAGACGCAGGTCCGCTAAGTGGCAACACGCTAAGCGCGATCCGCCCATATGCCCGCATCCTCTTAGTCCCCAGCGATAGAGAAGACCTGTTCCAGCTACTGAGAGCCATCAGGGCATGAAGAAATCGATCCCTGACCTTCAGGGCATGAAGCGGGCCGGTGAGAAATCGGTCTGTTTCGTTGCCTGGGACTACCAAATGGCTCGCATCGCCGATCGAGCCGGCGCCGATATCGTGTCGGTTGGAGACACGGTGGGAGCCAACTTATGGGGACATTCCAATCCGTTGGAGATCACCTTCGACGAATTGCTCACCGTCGCCAAAGCTGTACGTCGAGGCGTGCACGACGCACTCCTGAGTTGCGATTTCCCTTACGGGCCGCTGCAGTCGGGACGTGCAGTAGACGCTGCAATCCGATTGGTAAAAGAAGCCGGCGTCGACCTCGTCAAACTCGATGGGGCAGCCGACTTTCCCGAGGAAGTTGAGGCTCTCACTCGAGCGGGTATCCCGGTCTTCGCCCAATTCGGCATCACGCCTCAAACCTCGTTGAAATACGGGGTGGAATACTCGGCCGCGCACACTGCTCAGGTGCCGGACAGGATGACCGAGGAGTTTGTGGACCAAGCCAAGCGGTTGGAATCGGCAGGCGCCGTCCTCCTCAACTTCACGAACTCCGGTCCAGTAGTGGGGCCCGCCGTTGTTCAGGCCGTGTCAATCCCCGTCCTGGGCGGCTTCGGCGGAGGGCCCTGGCTGGATGGAAGGATCCGCATGGCGACGGCAGCGCTCGGGTACAACGAGAAATGGCTCGATGACGAGCCCGACACGTACGCGAATATGTCCCGCGTTGCCTATGAGGGTCTTGCAACTTGTGCACGGGACATTCGCGCAGGGCGCCAAATCCGTGGTGGCATCAAGACCCCTGGCGCCCAGAACCGAATTTGAGGAGAGGTTATGCCAGTAATTGATGCGGCAGGGATCCGAACCCGCTATGAGATGATCGGTGACGGCCCGCCCATACTCATGTTTAGCCCCGGTGGATTCGACTCAAGCTTGGAAAACTGGACCTCCTTCGGTCGCTACAAGCAGTTGGGATTCATCGAAGCACTGTCTCAGCGATACACCTGTCTCGTGTTTGATCGACGGGAATCGGGCCAATCCGGGGGACGCCTTGAGCGACTTACTTGGCCGAAATACATCGATCAAGCAATCGGTCTGTTGGACCACCTCGGTCTCGACAAGGTCCATACGATGGGAGGATGCGTTGGCTGTTCGTCGGCCGCGCTCCTGGCCATCGAACAGCCCGAACGAGTGCGGAGCATGGTGCTGTTCTCACCGGCCGGCGGGGTGACCTACCGGGCCGCTCAACATCGGCGCTTTACCCAGCATCTCGGCTTCGCACTCGAACACGGAGTTCAGGGCGTGGTTGACCACGCCCGATCCACAACGGCCGGATTTACCAAGGATCCCCGCGTCGGACCATGGGCCGCGGCATTGCGCAGGGACGACTCCTTCGCTTCAAAGTTTGCCGCCACCAGTCTGGCGAGGTACCAGACGATCGTCTCGGGATCGGCTCGACTTCTGTTTGACCGGGACACCGTTCCGGGCCCAGAGCCGGAAGACCTTCAACTCCTCGAGATTCCGGCACTCGTCGTGCCCGGTGAAGACCTTTCACACACTCGCTCCGCAGCGCGTTACCTGGAAGAGTGCCTGCCCAGAGCAGAGTATTGGGACGTCCCCGTCGTCGACCAGACGCCCGAAGCATCGACGGCTCGCGTCCTCGAATTTCTCGCACACCACTAACCACGGGGTCTGAGGGTGCTCACACAGATTTAGTCAACGTTGAAAAACAACTCGACGTCGACGACACAGCGTCGACGGCGCTGACCTGTCGGCAACTCGATCGACTAACCGATCCCATGTACGAAAAGATTGGAGTCCCGCATTGGCAAAAATAGTCCTATCAGGCGTCGACGGAAGTGCAACTGCCCTAATAGCCGCAGAGAAAGCAGCCACCCTTGCTACGGCACTGGGAGCAGAATTGCATATCCTTTCGGCCTTCACAGTAAAGACCAACGAGACTGTTCAGTCACTCCACGGCAAGAACGAACACACCGTCACTCGCAGCGCCTACGACAAGCTCATCGCCCGGTTCGCCGACGAAGCCGAACACATCGCTGCGACGGTAGCGGAGAGGGTAGGCCAGAAAGTTCCCGGACTGACCGTAAAGTCCCGAGCCATCGAAGGAACGCCTGGACTTGCACTCGTCCATGAAGCCGAAAGAGTCGGCGCCGAAGTGATCGTCGTAGGCAACAAGAGGGTGCAAGGCCCAGCCAGGATGCTAGGGAGCATCGCTAGAACAGTCGCTAGCGAAGCCGGTTGTGACCTCTACGTAGTTCACACGCACCAGCGGTAACCGGGACTGCTGCACGAATAGGTGACATCTGATCTGTGACGCTGTGAGGCGTTGC
>NZ_CALMQR010000058.1:0-62239 GCF_937871995.1 uncultured Citricoccus sp.
TCGTGTGAGCGCCGTCATGGCCACCCATGACGCAGGACTCGTCGTCAGCGCCCCGCGCCCCATCCCCGTCAAACGATCGCCCCGTCCCGGAGGTTCCATGTCCACGTCCACCACCGCCCGCCCCGCCGGCGGGTCCGGTTCACTCGTGTTGCGCGGCCGCAACTGGGTGGCCCCGCTGTGCTGGTTCGCCGTCTTCCTCGATGGCTTCGACGCCGTCGTCCTCGGCGCCATCATGCCGATGCTCACCTCCGACCCCACCATGGGCATCGACAACGCCGACGGCACCGTGATCGCCACCGCCGGGCTCGTCGGCATGATGGTGGGCGCCCTCGGGATGGGTTGGCTCACGGACAGGTTCGGCCGCCGTAATCTGCTCATGGGCGCCGTGATCGCCTTCTCCGTGCTGACCTTCGTCACCGGTTTCGCCCAGGACGCCTTCACCATCGGGCTGCTGCGCTTCCTGGCCGGCCTCGGCCTGGGTGGCTGCCTGCCCACCGGCATCTCCATGGTCACGGAGTTCGCCGGGCACAAGAAGGGATCCAACGCCACCACACTGATGATGACCGGCTACCACGTGGGCGCCGTCGTGACCGCCCTGCTGGCGATCTGGGCCGCCGCCAACACCGTCTCCGGCTGGCGGGAGATGTTCTTCATCGGGGGCCTGCCCGCCCTCGTCCTCGTGCCGCTGATGTGGCGCTTCCTGCCGGAGTCCCCGGACTACCTGCTCTCCAGGGGCCGGATCCAGGACGCCCACACCGTGGCCGCTCACTACGGCGTCGAGATCGACGACGACCCCGAGCGCGCCTTCGTCGATGCCTCTCCGGAGCGTGCCGGCACCGAGAAGCAGGGCGCCTCATTGCTGCTCTCCGCCGCGTACCGCCGCAACACCGTCTTCATGTGGATCGCCTCCTTCATGGGGCTGCTGCTCGTCTACGGCCTGAACACCTGGCTGCCCCAGATCATGCGAGCCGCCGACTACGACCTCGGCAACTCCCTGGGCTTCCTCGTGGTGCTCAACGCCGGCGCGGTCATCGGCCTGCTCGTCGCCGGACGGGTGGGGGACGCCATCACCCCGCGCAACGCGGGCATCATCTGGTTCCTGGCCTCGGCCGTGCTGCTGGCCGCCCTGGCGATCAAGCTGCCGCTGCTGGGCATCTACGTGATGATCTTCATCACCGGCTGCTTCGTGTTCTCGGCGCAGAACCTGGTCTACGCCTTCGCCGCCACCAACTACCCGCCGAAGGTCCGCGGCACGGCCCTGGGCATGGCCGCCGGGGTGGGCCGCCTGGGCGCCATCTCCGGGCCGATCATGGGGGGAACCCTCGTCACCGCGGGGATCGCCTACCCCTGGGGCTTCTTCGGCTTCGCCGTCGCGGGCGCCCTGGGCGGCCTGGCGGTGACCGGCCTGAGGACGATGCGCCGCGCGCAGCGGGACGGCTCCGGACGCACCGGTGGCGACGCCGGCTCGGTCGCCGGACCCGCCGAGCGCACCCCGGCCGGGGTGTAGTCCTCTCCCCGTCCCCGCTGGGCCGGCCCCGGGGTGGTCTCGTCCGACGGGCTCACCACCGGGGCCGTCCTATTGCGCAAGGACGGCGTTGTGTATTCTGGGTGCTGCTCGGGTTAGGTGAGACTTACCTCACCCCCGGGTTCTCGGCGGACTCGGAAGGGCGCGCCGGGATCTCCCCTCCAGAAGTCCGGACAGGAAGTCAGCCGATGAACCACCGCCGTACCCCCGTCGCCCTCACCCTCCCGATCGCCGTGGTCCTCGGCCTGACGGCATGCTCGGGCGGACAGCCCTCCACGGACACGGCCACCGCGCCGGCCCCGGACACCGCCGCGGCCACGGCGGAGGGGACCACGGGGTCCCCGGCCGAGGGGGACGGCCAGTTGACGCTCTACTCCGGCCGCAACGAGGAACTCGTCCAGCCGATCCTGGACCGGTTCACCGAGGAGACCGGCATCGAGGTCGACGTGCGGTACGGCGACACCGCCGGCATGGCCGCCCAGTTGCTCGAGGAGGGCGACCGGTCCCCGGCCGAGGTGTTCCTGGCGCAGGACGCCGGTGCCCTGGGCGCCGTCTCGCGGGCCGGACTGCTCGAGGCCCTGCCCCAGGAGACCGTCGACGCCGTGCCGGAGTCCTACCGCTCCGCGGACGGGGACTGGGTGGGCCTCACGGGCCGGTCACGGGTCCTGGTGTACAACCCGGAGCAGGTCTCCGAGGACGAGCTGCCGCAGTCGGTGGACGAGCTCGTCTCCCAGGAGTGGAGGGGCCGGGTCGGGGTCGCGCCGACCAACGCCTCGTTCCAGTCGTTCATCACCGCGATGAGGGTCATGGAGGGGGACGAGGCGGCCCGGGCATGGCTGGAGGACCTGGCCGCGAACGACCCCCAGATCCGGGAGAAGAACGGCCACATCGTGGCGGACGTGGACTCGGGCGCCATCGACGCAGGCCTGGTCAACCACTACTACGTGCACGAACTCGCCCAGGAGAAGGGCGTGGACCCGGAGGACCTGTCGGTCCGCATGCACTTCTTCGGGGCCCAGGACACCGGCGCCCTCGTCAACGTCTCCGGTGCGGGGCTGGTGGGGGACCAGCCCGACGGCGATGCCCAGGCGCTCATCGACTACCTGCTGTCAGAGGAGGGCCAGGCCTACTTCGTCGAGGAGACCAACGAGTACGCGATGATCGAGGGCGCGGAGGCGCCCCAGGGCGTGCCCTCCCTCGAGGAGCTCGAGGCACCCAAGGTCGACCTCAACGACCTCGACGACCTGGAGCAGACGATCGAGATGATCACGCAGGCGGGACTGCTCTGACCTCCGCCCGCCGTCACCCCGCGCTGACCGTCGTGGCCCTCGTGGCCACGGCGGTCGCGCTGATCCCCCTGGGCTACCTGCTGCTGCGGACCGGCCAGCAGGGGCTGCCGGCCTGGCTGGACACCGTGTTCACGTGGCGGTCCGGCCGGCTGGCGGCCACCTCGGTGGCCCTGGCCGCCGTCGTCACGGCCGCGAGCCTGGTGATCGGGGTGGCCGGCGCCTGGCTGGTCACCAGGACCGCCGTCCCGCACCGCCGGTTGCTGGCCGTCCTGCTGGCCCTGCCGCTGGCCGTGCCCTCCTACGTGGCCGCCTTCACCTGGGTGTCCGTGGCCGACCTCTGGAACGGGGCGCCCGGCGGGCGCTTCGAGGGCTTCACGGCAGCGTGCGTCGTCCTGACCCTCTACACCTACCCGTATGTCTTCCTGCCCGTGGCCTCGGCGCTCAGCCGGGTGGACGCGGGGCAGGAGGAAGCGGCGCGCTCACTCGGCCGGGGGCCGTTCAACACGCTGATGACCGTCACGCTGGCCCAGGTGCGGCCGGCGATCGTGGGAGGGGGCCTGCTCGCCTCGCTGTACGTCCTCTCGGACTTCGGGGCCGTGTCCATCCTCCGGCTCGACACGTACACCCGGGCCATCTACACGGCGCACACCGTGGGGTTCAACCGGGACCAGGCGCTGTCCCTGGCCACCCTGCTGGTCCTGCTGACCGGACTCATCCTGTGGGGTGAGGGGGCCACGCGCCGGGCGGGCACCCGCTACGCCTCCACCCGGCCGGGCCGTCCCCCCGTGGTGGCCGACCTGGGCGCCTGGCGCTGGCCCGCCGCCACCGGACTGTGGGCCGTGGTCCTGGTGGCCCTGGGGGTCCCGGCGGTCTCCCTGGTGCGGTGGACCGTGGCCGGAACCTCCCTGGCCGACGCGTGGGGGCGCATCGGCGAGGCCGCGGCCGGCTCCCTCACGCTGTCCCTGCTCGGCGCCGTCGTGACCATGGTGCTGGCCCTGCCGATCGGGATCCTCGTGGCCCGGCACCACGGGCGGCTGACCCGGTTCGTCGAGCGGGCGGTCTACCTCGCGCATGGGCTGCCCGGCATCGTGGTGGCCCTGGCCCTGGTGTTCTTCGGCGTCACCGTGGTCCTGCCCCTCTACCAGACCTCCTGGCTGGTGGCCCTGGCCTACGCCACCCTGTTCCTGCCCCTGGGCGTGGCGGCCGTGGTGGGCGCCGCCGCCCAGGCCCCGCCGTCCCTGGAGGAGGTCGGGCAGTCCCTGGGGGCCACCCCCGCGGAGGTGTTCCGGCGGGTGACCGTGCCGCTCACGCTGCCGGGCATCGGCGCCGGCGCCGCACTGGTCTTCCTGGCCGCGATGAAGGAACTGCCGGCCACCCTCCTGCTCCGCCCCACCGGCATGGAGACCCTGGCCACCCGGCTGTGGAGCGCCACGGGCGTCGGGCGGTACGCGGAGGCGGCACCCTACGCGCTGTTGCTGGTCCTCCTCGCGGCGGTCCCGACCTGGGTGATCGTCCAGCGCTCGGGGATCGTCCGGCCGGCTCCGTCCGACGCCACCCCGCCCGAGGACGGCACGCTCCTCGCACCGGCGCCCGCGGCACCCCTGATGGTCGACTCCGTGGCCGGCGAGGTCGGCAACCTCGGGGCCGTCCCGGGCACCACCACGCTCCGACGACCCGCAGAGGACGTTCAGTCATGAGATCCACCGTCAACCGCGCCCCCCTGACAGGGTCCGGACCCCGGGACCCGGCGCCGCGCCCCCGGCTCGCGGTGGACCTGGCGGGGGTCGCGAAGTCCTACCGGTCCCACCCCGTCCTGCAGGACGTGGGCCTGCAGCTCGAGCAGGGCGGCTTCCTGGCGGTACTGGGTCCGTCGGGCTGCGGCAAGACCACCCTGCTGCGCTGCATCGCCGGCTTCGAGCGCATCGACGGGGGGCGGATCGCCCTGGGCAACCGGGCCGTGTCCCTCCCCGGGACACACGTGCCGGCGCACCGGCGCCACGTCGCCGTCGTGCCCCAGGACGGGGCCCTCTTCCCGCACCTGTCCGTGGCCGGGAACGTGGGCTTCGGCCTGCCGAGGACGCAGCGACGAGGGGACGCGCGCATCGAGGAGTGCCTCGCGCTGGTGGACCTGGCCGGGCTGGGCGACCGCATGCCCCACGAACTCTCCGGCGGCCAGCAGCAGCGGGTCGCCCTGGCGCGGGCCCTGGCGCCGCGGCCCCGGCTGGTCCTGCTCGACGAGCCCTTCGGCGCCCTCGACGCCTCGTTGAGGGTGGAGCTGCGCCGTGACATCCGGGCCGCGCTCCACGAGGACGGGGCCACCGCCATCCTGGTCACCCACGACCAGGACGAGGCCCTGTCCATGGCCGACCGCGTGGTCGTGCTGCGCGAGGGCCGGGTGCGCCAGGACGCGGTCCCGTCGAGGGTCTACGCCCAGCCCGCGGACTCCTGGGTGGCGTCCTTCGTGGGCGACGCCGACCTGCTGCCGTTCACGGGGACGGACCCGGCCGGACGGGCCCGCACCGCGGTCGGCCCGGTGGAGGTCCGCTCGGGTGGGCCGGGGGCCACGCACCTGGTCCTGCGGCCCGAGCAGGTCCGCATCGATCCGGTGGGGACCGGGGCGGTCGAGGGCCCCGTGGCCACCGTGCGGGACGTGGAGTTCTACGGACACGACACGCTCACCGCCCTGACCCTGCCGGACGGAACCGTGATCCGCTCGCGTTCCCTCGCGGCAGCGGCCGCGGCCGGTGACAGGGTCCGGGTCCGCGTGGTGGGCCCGGTCTGGGCCGTCCCGGACGGCGGACACCCACGGTGACCCCCGCCCGGCGGTCCGGTGGACGACCGGGCCGGGCGCACCCTGTCCACGCCTAGACTGGAGGGCATGGCAGGTCTGATCAAGCGCGAGGACATCGATCGTGTCCGCGAGCGCACGGACCTCAAGGAGATCGTGGACGCCTTCGTCACGCTCCGGGGCGCCGGGGTGGGCTCCTACAAGGGCCTCTGCCCGTTCCACGACGAGCGCAGTCCCTCCTTCCACGTCCGCCCCTCGGTGGGGACCTACCACTGCTTCGGCTGCGGGGAGTCCGGGGACGTCATCAGCTTCCTGATGAAGATGGAGCACACCACCTTCGCCGAGACGGTGGAGCGGCTGGCGGCCAAGGCCGGGATCGAGCTGCACTACGAGGACGGCGGGACGGGCCCGGACCGTGAGCAGGTCGGCCGGCGCCAGCGGCTGCTGGAGGCCAACAAGGTCGCCGACGAGTACTTCCAGTCCCAGTTGCGCACCGAGGGCGCGGCCACCGGGCAGCAGTTCCTGGCCGGCCGCGGCTTCACCTTCGAGCACGCGGCGCAGTTCAACGTGGGCTACGCGCCGCAGGGCTGGGACAACCTCCTGAACCACCTGCGCCGCAAGGGCTTCCGGGACGACGAACTGAAGCTCACCGGACTGTTCTCCGAGGGCCAGCGCGGGATCTACGACCGCTTCCGCGGCCGGCTCGTCTGGCCCATCCGGGACATGACCGGGGCCACGATCGGCTTCGGCGCACGCAAGCTCTTCGAGGACGATCCCGGGCCGAAGTACCTCAACACACCGGAGACGCAGCTCTACAAGAAGTCCCAGGTCCTCTACGGCATCGACGCGGCCAAGCGGAACATCGCGAAGAAGCGCCAGCTGGTCGTGGTGGAGGGGTACACGGACGTGATGGCCGCGCACCTGTCCGGCGTGGACACCGCCGTGGCCACCTGTGGCACCGCGTTCGGCTCCGACCACGTCAAGATCGCCCGCCGGCTGATCTCGGACGACGGCACCGGCGGGGAGATCATCTTCACCTTCGACGGTGACGCGGCCGGCCAGAAGGCCGCCCTGCGCGCCTTCGAGGAGGACAGCAAGTTCCTGGCCAGGACGTACGTGGCCGTGGAGCCCTCGGGACTCGACCCCTGTGACCTGCGCCAGGAGAAGGGGCCGGAGGCCGTGGTCGCCCTCATCGACTCGCGCCGGCCGCTGTTCGAGTTCGCCATCAAGGCGGGGATGAAGAACTTCGACCTGGACACCGTGGAGGGCCGTTCCGGGGCGCTGCGCCATGCCGCCCCCATCGTGGCGGGGATCCGGGACTCCGTCGTCCGCCCCGGGTACGAGCGGGAACTGGCCGGGTGGCTGGGCCTCGACCAGTCGACCGTCCACCAGGCCGTGCAGCGCGCCCAGCGCGGCGCGGCCTCATCGGCGGACGCCCGGCGGGGGGAGCGGCGGTCATCGGCGGGGGAGGACCAGCGGCCCGACGGCGACCCGGCCGCGTCCGGGCGGCCCCCCGGGTTCCAGCGTCCGGACGCCCGCGACCCCGCCGCGCGGATGGAGAGGGAGGCCCTCGAGGTGGTGCTGCAGCAGCCGACGCTGCTCTCCGCCGAGCAGTGGCAGGCGTTCTACTCGGCGGACTTCAAGGTGCCGGCCTACGCGGTGGTGCACTCCGGGATCCGGGCCGCCGGGATGGCCGGGGCCACCCCCTCGCAGTGGGTGGAACAGGTCCGTCAGGAGGTGCCGGTGGAGCTGGCACCGCTGGTGGGGGAACTGGCGGTCACGCCGTTGCCGGCCCGCACGGACGAGGACCTGATCCGCTATTGCCGGGACATCATGAACCGGTTGTTCGAGCTGCAGATCACCCACCAGAAGGCCGAGCTCCTGGGCCGGCTGCAGCGCATGGGCCCCGCCGGGGACCCGGCCGAGTTCGCGGCCCTGAACCGGCAGTTGCTCGACCTGGAGATGAAGCGGCGGTCCCTGCGCGCACGGGACTGAGGTCGCCCGCTCAGCGGTCCGGGGTGACCTCGCCGGTCATGGCGTCCACGTGCAGCTTCTCGCCGTCGTCGCCGTTCTCGCGGTCCAGCTCCACCTTCCACACGAGGGTGCCGCCCTCGTCATCCAGTTCCATCTCGTCGATGGTCTGGCCCGCACGGCCCTCCAGTGCGGCCCGGGCGGCGTCCTCCGCGGTGACGCTGGCATCCCGCGCGCGGCGGAGGTGGTCGTCGTCGGTGTCCCTGCCGTCCTCGCGGACCGCGCCGTCCGAGGACACGGTGAGGTCGAGGATCTCACCCTGCAGGTGGGCCTCGATCTCGTAGGACGAGCCGTTGTCCTCCCGGTCGACCTTCACGACGAAGGCATCCGGGTGCTGGCCCAGGGCCGCATCGATCGCGGCGTACGCCGGGTCCCCCTCGCCCGTTCCACCCGTGCCGGTGGTGCCGGTGGCCCCGGCGGGGCTCGAGGAGTCGTCCTCGGCCGGTGTCCCCGTGCCGGGGGAGGACTCGGCGGGCGAGCTCTCGATCGGGGCGGTGGTGGCCGTGGCCGTCGTGGTGGCCCCGTTGTCCGCGGGGGTGCCGTCGGCCTCCGGCTCGGCGGTGGAACAACCGGTCAGGAGGGCCAGGGCGAGGAGCCCGGTCCCGGTCATCGCCAGCGGCGTGGTGTACGTGGTCTGGGTTCCCGTGTTCTCCGTCATGGCCCCAGTGTGCCAAACAGGGGTGAGATGTCCATGGGTGACCGTCGGCGCCATGGAGCGAGGGCCCGGACCGTGCATGGGGGAGACTGGAGACGGCCCCGTCGGACCCTCTCCGGCGCGGTGCCCGACCCCCGCCCGCCTGCCCCGAACCCCTGGAGGACCCGATGGCCGACGCCGCCGACAAGCCCGTCTTCGTACTCAACGGACCCAACCTGAACCTGCTGGGCCGGCGTGAACCGGAGAAGTACGGCAGCACGTCCCTGGAGGAGGTGCGCACGATGTGCGAGCAGACGGCCGCCGAGCATGGCCTGACCGTCGACTTCCGGCAGTCCAACCACGAGGGCACCCTGGTCGACTGGATCCAGGAGGCCCGCACGGCCGGCCGCGGCATCATCCTCAACCCGGCCGGGTACACCACCACGTCCATCGCGATCCTGGACGCGCTGCTGGCGGCCGAGCTGCCGGTGATCGAGGTCCACATCACGAACATCCACCAGCGGGAGGAGTTCCGGCACCACTCCTACGTCTCCAAGGCCGCCGCGGCGGTCATCGCCGGGGCCGGAGTGCACGGGTACCAGCTGGCCCTGCAGCACATGACCCGGCTGGTGTCCGGGCGGTAGGACCCCACCCACCACGACGACGGCGCCCGCGAGTCTCGCGGGCGCCGTCGTCGTTGCGGCAGGTCCGGTCAGTCGGCCGGTGACCTCACCGGGCGGTGCCGGCGGGGGTGGTGGTCCGGTCCAGCCGGGCGAGCTCGGCCGCCTCCGTGCGGGTGGTGTGCAGGGCGTCGATCCCGTCCAGGGACAGGTCCTTGGTCTCCTTGGCCGTCAGGGCCGCCGTGCCGGAGATGAGGCACGCGATGCTCACGACGATCGCCACGGCCAGCCAGTTCGTGCCCTCGGCGCCGGCCACCGCCGAGGCGACGATCGGCGTCAGGCCGCCGGAGACGGCGAAGCCGATCTGCGTGCCCATGGCCAGGCCGGTGACCCGCACGCGGGTGGGGAACATCTCGGCGTAGAACGAGGGCCAGATCCCGTTCGCCAGGGAGTAGAAGCACCCCGAGAGGGTGGCGCCGAAGAGGAAGATCAGCGTCCAGTTCCCGGCCTCGATCGCCGAGAGGTACGGGTACATCATCACGGCCGGCCCGATGACACCGGCGAGGAACACCGGCTTGCGCCCGATCCGGTCCGCCAGCACGGCCGCCAGGGGGATGACCACGAGGGCCACGGCATTGGCCAGCACGGCGACCCACAGCATGGTGGGCCGGTCCAGCCCGACCACCGAGGTGGCGAAGGACAGCGACCAGACCAGGAAGACCACGTTGACGGTGTTGATCATCGCGGCGCAGGCGATCCGGGCGACGGCCGCCTTGTGGTACTTGACCATCAGGGCCAGCGGGGTCGCCGGCTTCTCATCGGGCAGCGCGGTCTTCGTCTGCTCGAAGGCCGGCGGTTCCTCCAGCTTGCGCCGGATGACCCAGGCGACCACGACCACCACGGCGGAGAGCCAGAACGGCACGCGCCAGCCCCACGAGAACAGCTGCTCCTCGGTGAGCAGCAGGGTGAACGGAATGAACACGGCGGTGGCCAGCAACGTACCGAACTGGGTACCCTGCAGGGTCCAGCTCGTGGTGAACGCGCGGCGGTGCTCCTCCGAGTGCTCGAGGGACACGGTGATGGCGCTGGCCTGCTCACCGGAGGCCGACAGGCCCTGGATGATGCGGCAGAGCACGAGCAGCGCGGGGGCGAGCATCCCCGCCTGGTCGTAGGTCGGCAGGCAACCGACGGCGAAGGTCGCCCCGCCGATCATGAACAGGGTGAGCATGAGCACGAACTTCCGGCCCAGGCGGTCCCCGAGCGGACCCATGATGAGCGCGCCCAGGGGGCGCACCACGTAGGCCACGCCCACGGTCGCCATGGACAGCAGGATCGCGACGCCGGGGGAGGCGTCGTCCGGGAAGAACAGGTGGTTCAGGACGAGCGCCGCCGCGGTGCCGTAGACGGCGAAGTCGTAGTACTCCAGGGCGGACCCGATCCAGGCGGCCAGGGCGGCCTTCCTGGGGGTCTTGACGTGGGTGGCGCCGTGGGCGCCGGCGTCAGGGGCTGCATGGGTCATGACGGGGTCCTTGGGTTGTCCATCTTCAGGGAGAGAGCGGGGGCGAATCCCCTCCGCAGACGTGGAGTTCTCGAATATTGGGAGTAACTCCTGTATGTTAGGAATGAGCATGGCGCACATCACAGCGGAGTGTCAAGGAGGCACGCATGGCGACGGTCCAGACCGGCACGGTCGGCAAGGCCCTGGAGATCCTCACCGTGGTCGGGGAATTCCCCGAGGGCGGCACGGCCGCGCAGGTCGCCCAGCGGGTGGACTACCCGTTCAGCACCGTGCACCGGCTGCTGTCCACCCTGACCGAGACGGACTTCCTGTCCTATGACCCCCGGGACAAGCGCTACTCGCTGGGGCTGCCCGTCTTCCAGCTGGGACAGCAGGTGGCACACCGCCGCGGGTTCACGGCCACGGCCGCCGCGGTGCTCTCGAGGCTGACCGAGGCGACGGGGGAGAGCTCGATCCTGTCCGTGCTGGACCGCGGGCGTGCGCTGACCGTCCACACGGTCGACGGGCCGCAATTCCGCACGACCACCGATCCCGGGGGATACAGCCCGCTGCACACGAGCGCGATCGGCAAGGCGCTGCTGGCCTTCACGGACGAGGAGACCCGGGAACACCTGCTGGCGACCGTGGACCTGACGCCCCGCACCGAGCACTCGGTCACCGACCGCGCCGTCCTCGCCCGTCAGGTCGCCGAGGCCCGCGCGCAGGGCTGGGCCGGGCAGTCCGAGGAGAACGACATCGGCATGGCCGCCATCGCGGTCCCGGTCCAGGACCCCTCGGGAGGGCTGATCGCGGTCGTGGCGCTGGCCGCCCCCCTGTTCCGCTGCGACCTGGAGGGGCTCAAGGGCCACCTGCCCGCGCTCCTCGCCGCCGCCCACCAGCTCTCAATCCAACTGCCCCCGCGCTGAGGCGCGTCCACCCACCACTCACCACCGCGAAGGAAACCGCATGAGCACAGTCGCAGAGTCCTACCTCGTCGGGCTGATCGGGGACGGGATCACCGCCTCCCTGACCCCGCCGATGCACGAGAGGGAGGGACGCGAACAGGGACTGCACTACCTCTACCGTCCCGTGGACGTGGCCGCCCTCGGGTTCACCGGGGACCAGGCCCAGCGCCAGGCGCCCCTGCTGCTGGAGTACGGCCGCCGGCTGGGCTTCAACGCCTTCAACATCACGCACCCGTTCAAGCAGACGATCATGGCGCACCTGGACGAGGTGGACGAGGACGCGCGGAACCTCGGGGCCGTGAACACCGTCGTGTTCGCCGACGGGCGCTCGGTGGGTCACAACACGGACTTCTCCGGGTACATCACCGGCCTGCGCACCACGCTGCCGGAGGCGGACCTGACCTCGGTGGTCCAGCTGGGCGTCGGCGGCGCCGGTTCGGCCGTGGCCTACGCCCTGCTGCGCGCCGGTGCCGAGGAGCTGGTGCTGATCGACCTCGACGCGGACCGGGCCGGTGCGCGGGCCGCCGACCTGCAGGAGCAGTTCCCGGCCCAGCGGGTGTCCGCCCGGCCCCACGGAGAACTGCGGCAGGCCCTGGCCCGGGCCACCGGCTTCGCGCACTGCACGCCCGTGGGCATGCACCTGCACCCCGGCATGCCGGTGGCCGCCGAGTGGCTGCGGGCGGGGATGTGGGTCTCGGACGTGGTCTACCTGCCGGTGGACACCGAGCTGATCGTCACCGCGCGGGACCGGGGCTGCGCCGTGGTGGACGGCGGGACCATGGCCGTGGGCCAGGCCGTGGACGCCTTCGGCCTGGTGACTGGGCGTCCGGCCGACGCGGGTCGCATGCGCCGCCACTTCCTGGACCTCGTGGCCGCCCAGTCGACGGGGCGGGGTGCGTAGAGTGAGCGCCGTGAGGACCTCCATCGCCACCGTCTGCCTGTCCGGAACCCTCGAGGAGAAGATGCGCGGTGCCGCCCGGGCGGGCTTCGACGGCATCGAGGTCTTCGAGCCGGACCTCGTGGCCTCCCCCCTGTCCCCGGAACAGGTCGCCGACCTCGCCGCGGAGCTGGGACTGACCCTGGACCTGTACCAGCCCTTCCGCGACCTCGAGGGGGTGGAGGCCGAGGTCTTCGCCGCCAACCTGCGCCGGCTCGAGGCCAAGTTCCAGCTGATGCGGTGCATGGGCATGGACCTGATCCTGCTGTGCTCCAACGTCGGCACCGCCACCCGGTGGGAGGACGAGGTCGCGATCGACCAGCTGCGGCAGGCGGCCGACCTGGCGGCCGGCTACGGCATCCGCATCGCCTACGAGGCGCTGGCCTGGGGCCGGTACGTGAGCACCTACGAGCACGCCTGGAGCCTGGTCGAACAGGCCGACCGGCCCAACCTGGGCGTGTGCCTGGACTCCTTCCACATCCTCTCCCGCCGCGGTGACGTCACCGGGTTCCGGTCCATCCCGGGGGAGAAGATCTTCTTCGTGCAGCTGGCCGACGCACCGAACCTGTTGCTGGACCTGCTGTCCTGGTCCCGCCACCATCGCACCTTCCCCGGCGAGGGCGCCTTCGACCTGGTCGGGTTCTACCGGGAGCTGGTCGCCACCGGGTATGCCGGCCCGCTGTCCCTGGAGGTCTTCAGCGACGTCTACCGGCAGACGGACACCCCGCGCACGGCGCTCGCCGCCATGCGCTCCCTGCACTGGCTGCAGGAGGCGACGGCGCACCCGGACGAGGCGGCGGACCTGCAGCCGAGGGGCTGGGACTACGCCGAGGTGCTGGCCGCCGAGCCCCAGGACGTGACCGAGATCCTGGCCGCCCTGGGCTTCCAGGACCGCGGTCCGCACCGGACCAAGGACGTCCGGCTCTATGCCGCCGGAGACGCCCGGGTGGTGCTCAACGGCCGGCCCCGGCCCCGCGGGGAGGACGGGTCCGAGCTGGTGGGCCTCGGCCTGCAGGTCCCGGACCCCCGGGCCACGATGGACCGCGCCCGGCTGCTGCAGTACCCCGTGGCCTGGCGCTCCAACCGGGCGGACGAGATGGTCCTGCGCGGGGTCACCGCCCCGGACGGCTCGGAGCTCTTCGTCGCCCCGGTGCCGGACGAGGGCCGGGAACCGGGCTGGACCGGGGAGTTCGGGCCGGACGCCACCGGCCGCGGCACGGGACACCTCCGCGCGACGGACGCGCCGGCGTCGTCCGCAGGTGAGTCCCTGATCCTGGGGGTGGACCACGTCAACCTGGCCCAGCCGTGGCAGTGGTTCGACGAGGGCGTGCTGTTCTACCGGGCGCTGTTCGGTCTGCACGCCCGGGCCAACAACGAGGTGGCCTCACCCCAGGGACTGGTGCGGTCCCAGGTCGTGCAGACGGACGACGCCTCGGTCCGCCTGGCCCTGAACATGCTGCCGCAGGTGCTCGAGGGCACGGACGAGGGACGGCGACGGCGGCGCGCCGACTTCCCGGAACACGTCGCCTTCCTGTCCTCGGACGTGGCCGAGGTCGCCCGCCGCGCCCGGCGGGCCGGCCTGCGGTTCCTGCCGATCCCGGCGAACTACTACGAGGACCTGCACGCCCGCTTCGACCTGGACGAGGGGCTGTTGCGCGTGCTGCGCGAGAACGACCTGATGTACGACCGCGACGAGCGGGGGGAATTCCTGCACTTCTACACCCGCACCGTCGGCAGCGTGTTCTTCGAGGTGGTCGAACGCCGCGGCGGTTACGACGGCTACGGCGCGATGAGCGCCCCGGTGCGCCTGGCCGCGCAGTACGACGTGGACCGGCAATAGCCGACGGGCGGACGTTGTGCGGCCCCCGCCGTGGAGCCTACGGTGTCCGCACACCCGGACACCGGTACCCGAGGGAGCTCCACGATGCAGACATCACAGCCGATCGTCGTCGGGGTCGACGGCTCCCAGGCCTCCCTGGAGGCGCTGCGCGAGGCCGGCCGGATGGCCGACCTGATGGGATGTCCGTTGACGGCGGTCACGACGTGGCAATTGCCGGTCACGGCCGCGGACTACCCCTTCCCCCTGGAACAGAACTTCGAGGAGGACGCCCGGAGACGGCTCGGCGCCTCGGTCCGCGCGGTGTTCGGCGAGGATCCTCCCGCCGGTCTGGAACAGGTGGTGAGCGTGGGATCGCCCGCGCGGGTGCTCCGGGACCTCAGCGAGGACGCCCGGTTGCTGGTGGTCGGCAGCCGGGGCCACGGGGGCTTCGTCGGCCTGATGCTGGGTTCGGTCAGCTCCGCCGTGGCCGCCCACGCCCGGTGCCCCGTCCTCATCACGCACCGGGACGTCCCCGGGCCGGCCTCCGCGCCGGCCGGCTGAAAACTGTCAGGCCCCCGTCCGGAACCACCGGGCGGGGGTCTTTTCGTGCGTTGTCCCGCGTCCGGGCTGGTCACCCCGCATTCCGGCCTCCAGGGGAGCCGAGGCCCGGGTGGAGGGAGCCCGAGTACGCCGGAGAAAGTACCCCGCATACCGCTGTGTAGGTATTCCCAAAATACCGGGGCGGGAGGATTCTTTCTCGTGTTTTCGAATCCACTCTTGATGGGGAGCGGTCCTGGGGCCGCGCATAGGGCAAGAGATCGAGGGACATCATGACCATCATCAAGGAACCGCACCTGTTCAACGAGCAGAGCCTGTTCATCGACCTGGAGGGAGTACTCGGGAGGCTGCTCTACCTGAAGATCGAGGGGTTCAACCTCGCGGGATCGATCAAGCTCAAGCCGGCCATGGAGATGGTCGAACGGGCCGAGCGGGAGGGGAAGGTCGGCCCCGGCTCCGTGCTCGTGGAGTCCTCCTCGGGCAACCTCGGCGTCGCGCTCAGCATCATCGCCGCCAGCAAGGGGTACCGCTTCGTGTGCGTGATCGACCCGCGCTGCAACCCCGCGACCCGGCAGCTCATGGAATCACTCGGGGCCCAGGTCGACCTGGTCACCGAGCCCGATCCCGTGGACGGCCTGCTCGGGGCCCGGCTCAACCACGTCCGTGCACTGTGCGAGTCCGACGACCGGTACGTCTGGCTGAACCAGTACGCCAACCCCGGCAACTGGGGAGCGCACTACCGCTGGACCGCTCCCGAGATCGCCGCGCAGTTCCCCGGGCTCGAGGTGCTGTTCGTCGGGGCGGGGACCACGGGCACCCTGATGGGGTGCGCCCGGTACTTCCGTGAGCACCGGCCGGACGTGCGCATCGTCGCGGTCGACGCCGCCGGATCCGTCTCCTTCGGGGGCCAGCCGGGCACCCGCCTGATCCCGGGCCTGGGCATGAGCGTGCGGCCGCCCCAGCTCGATGAGTCACTGGTCGATGACGTGGTGATCGTCGAGGAGGTGGACACGGTGCGCACCTGCCACCGCCTGGCCTCCCGCGGGTTCCTGTTCGGCGGTTCCACCGGGACCGTGGTCCACGGTGCCATGACGTGGCTCGCGGACCACCACGCCCAGCACGTCACCGCGGTGGCCATCTCCCCGGACCTGGGCCGCCCGTACCTGGACACCGTCTACGATCCCGACTGGGTACTCGACCACTTCGGGGCCGGGGCGCTCACCGGGGCCGACCCGTCGGCAGCGTCGGTGGTCAACTCCTCGCCGGAGAGTGTCTCGCAGTGAAGAAGCTCGTCGACACCCTGCCGATGTCCACGGCTGCCCGCATCCCCGCACCCAGCCTCCTTCCCTCCACCCCGGAGACCGAGGGAACGGCCGCGGACCGTCCACTCGAGCGTCGCCTGGCCCAGCTCCTCGCCTCCGTGGTGCAGCAGGACGAGGTCGCCGTGGACGCGAACTTCTTCGAGGACCTGGGCGCCGACTCGCTGGTGATGGCGCAGTTCTGTGCCCGGGTGCGCAAGCAGCCGGACCTGCCGGCCGTGTCGATCAAGGACGTCTACCGGCACCCGACGATCGCGGCACTGGCCGCCTCGCTGGGTGGGGGTGAGCCGGTGACCGCGGGCCAGCCCACGGTCACCGACGCCGTCGCCTCCCCCGCGGCGGGACCGGGACCGTCCACCGCCCTCGTCCCCCCGGAGCGCTCCGGGCGGACGACGCACCGAGGACGTCACCGGCGCACCCCCGCGGAGGGCACACCGGCCACCACGACCGAGTACGTGGTGTGCGGCGTGCTGCAGACCCTGATCTTCCTCGCCTACACCTTCCTGTTCGCCGTGATCATCGAGAGGGGGCTGCTCTGGGTCTGGGAGGGGGAGGGCCTGCTCGAGCACTACCTGCGGGGTGCCGGCTTCGGTGCGGTCACCTTCCTGGTCATGTGCACGCTGCCCATCCTCGTCAAATGGCTCCTCATCGGCCGCTGGAAGCCCCGGGACATCCGCATCTGGAGCCTGGACTACGTGCGGTTCTGGTTCGTCAAGACCGTGGTGGTCGCCAGCCCCCTGGTCCTCTTCGCCGGCTCGCCCCTGTACCTGTTCTACCTGCGGGCCCTGGGAGCCAAGGTCGGGAAGGGGGCGATCGTCCTCACCGGGCGCGTGCCCGTCTGCACCGACATGCTCACCATCGGTGAGCGCACCGTCATCGACAAGGACACCTTCCTGACGGGATACCGCGCCGTCAGCGGCATGATCCAGACGGGTCCGGTGACCATCGGCAAGGACGTCTTCATCGGTGAGAAGGTGGTGCTGGACATCGGCACCTCCCTCGGTGACGGCGCACAACTGGGCCACGCCTCGTCCCTCCACGAGGGCCAGGCCGTCCCGGCCGGCGAGCACTGGCACGGATCACCAGGTGAGCGGACGGAGTCGGACTACCGTGCCGTCGCCCCGATCGACTGCGGCCCCCTGAGGAGGGCCGGGTACGTCATCTGCCAGTTGCTGCTCCTCTTCGGCGTGACACTGCCGGTGGGGTTCGGCGGGCTGGCCCTGGTCCTCGACGTGATCCCCTGGCTCTCGGACATGCTCTGGTCGCCGGTGGTGTCCTTCACGAGCGCGTCGTTCTACGGGTACGTCCTGCTGACCTCCGTCATCCTGTTCTTCGGGACCATCGTCGTCGGCATGGTCCTCACCATGACCGTGCCACGGCTGCTCAACCTGGCACTGACCCCGGACCGGACCTATCGACTGTACGGATTCCATTTCGCGTGCCATCGGGCGATCGAGGGACTGACCAATCGACGGTTCTTCCACGACCTCTTCGGGGACAGCTCGTTCATCGTCCGCTACCTGCAGAGCCTCGGGTACGGGCTGTCCCCGGTCGTGCAGACCGGATCGAACTTCGGCACCGACATCAAGCACGACAACCCGTACCTGGTCTCCGTCGGGAGCGGCACGGTGGTGGCCAGTGGCATCTCGATCGTCAACGCCAACTACTCCAGCTCCTCGTTCAGCGTCTCGCGCAGCTCGATCGCGCCCAACAGCTTCTTCGGCAACGAGATCCTCTACCCACCGCAGTCCACGACGGGCCCGGACTGCCTCATCGCCACGAAGGCGCTGGTCCCGATCGACGGACCGGTCCGGGAGGGGGTCGGGCTCCTGGGCTCGCCGGCCTTCGAGATCCCGCGCACGGTCCAGCGGGACAGTGAATTCATCCGCATGGCCCATGACGAGCAGCTTCCCGACCGGCTCGCCGCGAAGAACCGGCACAACCTCGTGACCATCGGACTGTTCCTGCTGGCGCGCTGGTTCTACGTCTTCGTGGCCACCCTGTTCGGCTTCTTCGCGGTGGACCTCTACTTCCTGGTCGGTGAGGTCTCACTCATGCTGACCACGGTCCTCACCCTCGTCTTCGGCCTGTTCTACCGTGCCCTGGTCGAACGCGCCTCGACCGGGTTCAAACCCCTGAAGCCGAAGTACTGCTCGATCTACGACATCGACTTCTGGCGCACGGAACGCTTCTACAAGCTCGAGGCGGAAGTGAGCCCGCTGTTCAACGGCACCCCGTTCAAGGGCGCGATCCTGCGGATGCTGGGGGTGCGCGTGGGCAGGCGGCTCTTCGACGACGGTGCCCAGATCGCCGAGAAGAACCTCGTCACCCTCGGTGACGACGTCGCCCTCAACACCGGTGCGTGGGTCCAGTGCCACTCACAGGAGGACTACGCCTTCAAGTCCGATGCCATCACGATCGGCTCCGGCTGCTCCGTGGGGGTGTCCGCGATGATCCTCTACAGCGCGCGGATGGGCGACGGCGCCTTCCTCGCCCCCGACTCCTTCCTGATGAAGGGCGAGGAGATCCCCGCCGGCGAGCGGTGGGGAGGCAACCCTGCCGAGGCCCTGACCGATGCGAACCCCGGCCGGCAGCCACGGCCGTCCTCCGCCGCCGACGTGGTCGAGACCGTCTGAGCAGGAAAGCAGGAAAGCAAGACATGGACATGATGACTGACACGGGACGCGCTTTCTGGCGGGGCATGCTCGCCGCGGGTGGACTCACCACGATCCCGCGGTGGACGCTGGACCCCCGTCCCGGCCTCGGCGAGCACCACGAGGCCCTCCCCGAGGACCTGCTGGGAGCGCTGCGCCGGCTGGCCGACGGCCTGGGGACGTCGGTGGACGCGGTCCTGCTGACCGCCCACGCCAGGGTGCTCGCCACGCTGGCCGGGGAACGGGAGGTCGTGACCGGTTACGGCACGGCGCCCGGAGGCGAACCGGTGCCGTGCCGGCTGACGATCGACCCGGGCTCCTGGCGCGATCTCCTGACCTCCGTGGCTCGCCTGGAGGGGGAGCTGCGATCGCACCTGCAGGACGGACACGGCGTCGACCTCGACGGTGTCCGCCGGGAGCTGGGCCTGCGCGGGCCGGTGTTCGAGACCGAGCTCATCCCACGGGACACCCCGGGGGAGCCGGCCGACGGCACGGTCCTCCAATTGTCGGTGTCGAACGAGGCGGGCGGTGCCCGGTTGCGGCTGCGGTACCGCACCGATGCGCTAGACGCGCCCGCCGCCGCCCGCATCGCCGGATACCACGCGCGGGCCCTGGCGGCCATGGCCGCGGACCCGGACGGCGAGCACGCCCGCGCCTGCCTCCTCACCCCCGAGGAGTTGCGCTTCCAGCTGGAGGATCTCGCCGGTCCCCGGCGGGAGCTTCCCGACCTCCGCGTCCACGAGGTGCTCGAGCAGCGGGCCGGGTCCACCCCCGACGCGGTCGCCGCGGTGCACGGGGAGGCCCTCCTGACCTACCGCGAGCTGAACGCCCGGGCGAACCGGTTGGGCCGGGCGCTGCAGGCCTGGGGCCTCGACCGGGAGACCGTCGTCACCGTGGTGACGGAGCGGAACCTGGACTGGATGGTGACCGTCCTGGCCATCTGGAAGGCAGGCCTGACCTACCTGCCGCTCGAGCCGCACTTCCCGCCGGAGCGCATGGCCACGGCCATCTCCCGCGCGGAGTCCCCGCTGGTGGTGACCGAACGGGCCAGTACCGCGATGCTCGACCAGGCCCTGTCCATCCTGCCCGGCGTCACGGAGCTCTTCGTCGAGGACCTCGCCGCCGAGGATCACCCGGAGGGCGACCTCGGGGTGGACGTCGCCGCCGGTCAACTGGCCTACATCCTGTTCACGTCCGGCTCCACCGGGCAGCCGAAGGGCGTGATGTGCGAGCACGCCGGGATGCTGAACCACATCCTGGCCAAGATCGACGACCTCGGCGTGCGCGAGGGAGAGGTGATTCCCCAGACCGGTCCGCAGTGCTTCGACATCTCGGTGTGGCAACTCGTCGCCGCCCTCCTGGTCGGCGGGCGCACCCTGCTCGTCGACCAGGACGCCATCCTCGACGTGGAGCGGTTCGTCGACACGATCGTGGACGGTCACGCCGGCGTCATCCAGGTCGTGCCCTCCTATCTCGACGTGATCGTGTCCTACCTCGAGCAGCACCCCCGCGAGCTGCCGGACCTGCACTGCGTGTGCCCCACCGGCGACTTCCTGAAGAAGGAGCTCGTCCAGCGCTGGTTCGCCCTCTACCCCCACATCCCCGTGGTCAACACCTATGGGCTCACCGAGACGTCCGACGACGCGGTGCACGAGATCATGGACCGGCCCCCGGCTGGGCCGGGGGTCCCCCTCGGGCGGCCGATCAACAACACCCACGTGGACGTCGTCGACGAGTTCGGCACCCCGGTACCGCTCGGCGCCCCGGGACTGATCGTGTTCTCCGGCGTGTGCGTGGGACGCGGGTACGTCAACGACCCGGAACGCACCGCGGCGATGTTCGGCGACGACCCGCATCGTGCGGGGGCGCGCATCTGCCGGACCGGTGACTACGGACGGTGGCGTCCGGACGGGAAGCTCGACTTCCTGGGCCGGCGTGACAACCAGGTCAAGATCCGGGGCTTCCGCATCGAGATCGGTGAGATCGAGAACGCCCTGCTGGGGGTTCCCGGCGTCCGCGACGGCGCCGTCGTCGTCGGGCGGGGGCCCGACCAGTCCGCGTTCCTCGTGGCGTTCTACTCCGGTGACCGTCCACTCGAGGCGGAGGAGCTCCGTACCCGGATGGCCGGACGGGTCCCGGACTACATGGTCCCCTCCGCGTACCGGTGGCAGGAGCGCCTGCCCCTGACCGGCAACGGCAAGATCGACCGGAAGACCCTGGGCGGCATGGCGCAGGACACCGTGGCACACCCCACCCCCACGGAGGAGCTCACGGCCGCCGAGCAACGGCTGGCCGGGGCCTGGGGATCGGTCCTGGGCCTGCCGCCGGAGCGGATCAGCAGGCAGGACTCCTTCTTCGAGCTGGGCGGCACCTCCTTGTCCGCCGTGAAGCTCGTCGTGCTGCTCCAGCGCGCCGTCTCGCTCCAGCAGGTCATGCGGACCCCGGTCCTGGCCGACCTGGCGTGCCTGCTCGACACGCATTCCGCGCCCCCGGACCAGGACCCCGGCCGTGACCGGCTGACCACTCCCACTCGTTCCCTGTGACCCGAAAGGACCCTCATGTCATCCCCCTCACCCAGAACACAGCTCGCCGTGGACCGTGAGGCCGGCCGGACACCGATGCTCACCGTCGCGGACGGCCCCGATCCCGTCCAGTGGGCCGACCAGCACCGGGAGGGACTGCGCGCGGCGGTGGACGAGCACGGTGCCGTCATGGTCCGTGGGCTCGGCCTCCGCGACGCAGCCGAGGTGGCCGCCGTGTTCCACCGGCTGGCCCCGGGCGGACTCATGCCCGACCGGGAGGCGTTCGCCGCCCGGCGGCAGCACGCCGAGGGCGTGTACTCGTCGCTCACGTGGCCAGCCAACCAGCCCATGTGCATGCACCATGAGCTCAGCTACGCGCTCGAGTTCCCCGGCCTGTTGCTGTTCGCCTGCCTCGAGGCACCCGCCACCGGAGGGGTGACCGGTGTCGCGGACGCCCGCACCGTGCTGGAGGCCCTTCCCCCGGACCTCGTCCGGCGGTTCGAGGACGAGGGGTGGTTGCTCGCCCGCAGCTACAACGAGGACGTCGGGGCCTCCTACGAGGAGGCCTTGGGGGTCGGTGACCGCGCCGCGGTCGAGGACTACTGCCGGGCCCACGAGATCGAGTTCGAGTGGCAGCCCGACGGGGAGCTCCGGACCCGGCAACGCCGCCCCGCCGTGGTGCGGCACCCGGTGACGGGCCAGCGCTGCTGGTTCAACCAGGTCGCGTTCCTGAACGAATGGACGATCGCCCCGGAGATCCGGGAGTACCTGGTGGACGTCTACGGTCCCGACGGACTGCCGTTCAACACCCGTTTCGGCAACGGCGACCCGATCGGGGAGGACGTCATCACCCTGGTGAACGAGGTCTACGAGGCCCACACCCTGCGGACGCCGTGGGAGGCCGGGGACCTCATGCTCGTCGACAACGTGAGCACGGCCCACAGCCGTGAGGCCTACGAGGGCCCTCGGGAGATCCTCGTGGGGATGGCCGAGCCGCGGCGGGTGTCCGACCTCGTGACCACGGGGCGGGAGGACGTGCGATGAAGGAGGATCCCACCGTCTCCCCGGTCGCCACCCCGGAACCGAGGACCGTCCCCCCGTTCGCCGTCATCCCCGGTGCCCAGGTGCAGCAGGCGCTCCAGGGCCGGGAGCGGCAGGTCGTCGAGCTGGTCGAGGAGACCTACCGGGTGCACGCGGCCGGGGACTCGGTGAACCCCCCGTCGTACTTCCTGACCTTCCCGGACCGGCCCACCGCGCGCATCATCGCCCTGCCCGCCTCGATCGGCGGCAGCGTCGGGGTCGACGGCATCAAGTGGGTCTCGAGCTTCCCGGACAACGTGAGGTCCGGGATACCCCGCGCCTCCGCGGTGCTGATCCTCAACGACCGGGCGACGGGCTACCCCTTCGCCTGCATGGAGAGCTCCATCATCAGTGCCTCCAGGACGGCCGCCTCGGCGGCCGCGGCCGCGGACTGGCTCAGCAGGGGACGGGGCCGGCCCCGACGCGTCGGGTTCTTCGGCGTGGGCCTCATCGCGCGGTACATCCACACCTTCCTGGACGCGACGGACTGGTCCTTCGACGAGATCGGGGTGTACGACCTCTCGGGCGAGAGCGGAGAGGGATTCAAGGGGTATCTCGAACGGAGCGGCACGGCCGCCCGGGTGACCGTGCACGACAGCCCCGAGCAGTTGATCCGGAGCAGTGACCTCGTCGTGTTCGCGACCATCGCGTCCCAGCCGCACGTGCACGACCTCTCCTGGTTCGAGCACAACCCGCTGGTGCTGCACGTGTCCCTGCGTGACCTGGACCCGGAGATCCTGCTGGCGTCGACCAACGTCCTGGACGACGTCGACCACTGCCTGAAGGCCGGGACGTCCGCGCACCTCGTGGAGCAGATGGTCGGTCATCGGGACTTCGTGGCCGGCACCCTGGCCGATGTCATGGCCGGCACGGTCCCGCTGCCGGAGGACCGCCCGGTGGTCTTCTCACCATTCGGCCTGGGCGTGCTCGACCTGGCCGTGGGCAAGTACGTCTATGACGACATGGCCCGCAGCGGCCGGCTCCAGGTGGTCGAGGACTTCTTCACCGAGCTGAGCCGGTATGGCTGAGACGGTTCGCCCGGACACGGACACGGACACGGACACGGGGGAGGCGGACGCGGAATGGGCAGGGTGACCGGTTCGGCGCGCACCGCCGGGTGCGAGTGGCTGCAGTACGACTACGGTCCCGCCCTGGTCCCGGACGGGGAGCCGGGATCGTTCACGATGTGGCGGTACCGGGCGCTGCTGCCCGTGGCCGAGGGGCCGGTGCGCTACCCGTTGCCCGTCGGCGGCACGCCCCTGCTCGCGGTCCCGGCCCTGCGAGGCGCGCTGGGCGTCGCGGGCCTGTGGGTCAAGGACGAGACCCGTGGCCCGACGGCGTCCAACAAGGACCGGGCCACGGCGCTGGTGATCGAGGACGGGCTGCGGCACGGCCGGGACACCATCACGACGGCCTCCACGGGCAACGCCGCGGTGGCCACGGCCTTCGGGGCGGCCGCCGCCGGAATGCGCGCCGTCATCTTCGTCTCGACCGACTGCCAGGAGGAGAAGCTCGCGCTGATGACCCAGGCGGGGGCCTGGGTGTTCCAGGTCCCCGATGGCTACGCCGCCGCCGTGGACCTCTCGCGTGCAGCCGTCGAGGAGTTCGGCTGGGTGGACCGGAACACCGGGGTGAACCCGCTGACGACGGAGGCGAAGAAGACCGTCGCGCTGGAGGTCTGGGAGCAGCTCGGCCGGCGCATGCCGGACGTGATGGTCGCCCCGGTGGGTGACGGCCCCACGCTCGTGGCGCTCGCCAAGGGCTTCGACGAGCTCGTCGCCTGCGGCGTCGCCGCCCGGACGCCCCGTCTGGTGGGTGTGCAGGCCGCGGCGTGCCAACCGCTGGTGCGCGCGTGGTCGGGCACCGATCCGGGTCCCGGTGAACTGGATGCGGGGGCGACCGTCGCCGACGGGATCGCCGTGCTGCGGCCGGCTATCGGTGAGGCGGTGCTCCAGGCCATCCGCTCCAGCGACGGGACCATGGTCGCGGTGAGCGACGCGGAACTGCTGGCGGCCGTCGGCCTGCTGGCCGCCACGGCCGGCGTCGGTGCGGAACCGGCCGGGGCCGCCTCCGTGGCCGGCCTGCGGGGTGCCCTGCGCGAGGGCGTGGTGCAGCCCGGGGAGACCGTCGTGGTGCTGGTCACCGGACGTGAGGTCAAGGCGTCCGGGTCCCCGTCCCGGGACCGGGTGACCGTGGCCCGCCGGCTGGACGACGTGCGGACGGCCCTCGCGGACGCCCCCCGGTGAGGGCCGGGCAGCCGACCCACCCGCATCGGCGGCCCGGTGCCCGGTCCCCGGGGGTGAGCGGACCAGACGGTGGTCCTCACAGGGTGGCCAATCGCACCGGACCCGGCTGGGCCGGACGGTCGGCTCGCGTGGCGGTCTGGTCGTGCACCCGCACGTGGGTCAGGGCCAGCCGGGTCAGGGGGACCTCCACGCCGTACCGCTCCGCCGTGGCCACGAACTCCCCGAGCAGGTGTTCCCCCTCGTGCGAGAACCCGGCGGTCAGGTCCCGGTAGAGGGAGGAGGTGAACACGGACCCGGGTTCGGTGAACATCTCCAGGCTCGCCGCGTGCGCGGCGTCCGAGACGGGGTATCCGGCCGCCGCGGCGACCCGTTCGGTCTGGTCGATGACCTCCAGGACGAACTCCCTGCCGCCGGGGGTGGCCAGGATGGCGCCGATGGTGCCACGCATCAGGCACGTGGTGGTCCCCCCGGCCACGATGAAGGCCCACTTGTGCCACATCGCGGCCAGGATGTCCTCGTCCAGGACCAGGTCGTACCCCGGTACCGACAGTTCCTGCTGGATGCGGGCCGCGCGGTCCGTGCCTCGCCGGTCCTGTTCGCCGAAGATCATCGTGGCGTGCGGTTTCAGCTGGAAGACCGCACCCTCCGGGGTGACCGTGGTGACCACGCGGACGATCCCGCCCAGCACGGCACCGCGGCCGAAGCGGGCGTTGACCCGCTCCAGGTGGGCCATGCCGTTGAGCAGCGGCAGGATGGCGGTGTCCGGTCCCACGGCCGGGGCGATGTCCTCCATGGCCTGCTCCAGGGCCCAGGCCTTGGTCATGAGCAGGATCAGGTCGTAGGGACCGTCCAGCTCGCGGGCCGTGACGGCCCGGACGGGAATCGTCTCGTCGTACCCCGGCCCGTAGACGCGGAGGCCCTGGCGCAACTGCTCGGCGCGGGGTGGACGGACCAGGAACGTGATGTCACGTCCGGCCTGGACCAGACGGGTCCCGAAGTACCCGCCGGTGGCTCCGGCTCCCACAATCAGAGTCTTCATGGTCATCTTTCCTCGTGTCGTGCGGATGGGTGTGAGGGACGGGCTGTTCATCGGGCTGATCCCCGGTGTTGCTCCGGTGCGGCTGTCCGGTCCCCGTCCGGGGACGGAGCCTCCAGCGGGGGGACGCTGGGCGAGGGCTTCGCCCACCCCTCCCGCACGCGCCGCCGGGTCCAGTCGCTGGACTCGGAGATGATCGCCTCCAGGGGGCCCTTGCCCAGGGAGCTGCGCCACATCAGCGCGAACAGCATGAAGGAGATGACCTGGATCCACAGGTTCACGACCGGCTGGTCCTCCGGCAGGATCTCGAGCATCATGACGATGCAGTGGGCCGAGTAGAGGGTCAGCGTCATCGCACCGATCGCGGTGAAGGGCGTGAAGACCCTGCCCCCGCCGCGGGTGATGAGCAGGGCGAAGCCCAGCACGGCCATGGCCGCCCCCAGCGTGTGGAGCGTGCTCAGCGGGGTCTCGGAGTAGGGCGCGACGGTGGCCAGCCACCACCAGGACGAATCCGGCAGCAGGGTCGTCTCCGGACCGAAGGTCAGCACCTCGGCGATCTCGTCCGCATCGAGTTCCGGAGTCGCCCCGATCAGGCGCTGCAGGCCGCCGACGGGGCCGAGCAGGAACATCGACAGGGCCCAGGCCGCGGCGGCCAGCGCCGAGCCCCAGCCCAGGAGCCTGAGCGCCAGCGTGCGGGACGTCAGTGCCTGCCGTCCGATGACCATGCCCACGCAGAGGTAGACCATCCACATGGCCGCCGGGTAGAAGCCGGTCACCACCATGTCCGAGAGGAACGGCAGCGGTTGCTGGGCTGCGGTGACCAGCGTGTAGTCGGCGTCCGGATCGGCCTGTTCCGGGATGAGGCCGTGGAGATTGAGCAGTTGCCTCAGGATGGGCCCGAGGACGACGAAGACGGCCGCGGCCACGAGCAGCACGCGCGATGACCGGCCGTAGAACGGCAGGGCCAGCAGGAACAGGACACCGAAGTAGGGGATGATCGTGGCGATCGGCGTGTCCAGGTGCCCCAGCATCAGGCCGGCCAGCAGGATCAGCAGTCCACGGACGACCAGGGCCGCCCGGTCGGCCGCCAGGGCGCGGCCCGAGAAGTCCCCGCGGGACCGCTTCTCCACGAACGCGATGGAGACCCCGGCAAGCAGGGCGAACAGGGCTGCGCCACGCCCGCCGGCGATGCCGAAGGCCAGGCTCATGCCGCCCTCCCGGTTCTCCTCCGGGAGGACGTGGACGGAGACCATGCCGATCAGGGCAAGCGCCCGGGCCACGTCGACGCCCAGGGCACGCCGTGATGACGGCGGTACCGCCTCACGGGGAGTACGAGGTGCGGGTGCACTGGCCAGCGGATGTGGAGACATGGGATCGACCTTGCGGATTGAGGAGGTGGATGGGTGGTGTGGCCCCGTCAGCTGCGGCTGGACCTGCAGGAGCGGGACACCGTGTGCCTCCAAGAATGCGCGGGAGTCGGCTCAGAAGCGTCCGCCACGGGCGGTATCCCGGCGCTACAGAGTGTGGTGGATACCGAATGGACCGGGGCACGACGATCGGGCCATGCTTCCGACCGCAGTCGGTGTGCTCCGACCGGGATGCCGGCCATTCTGAGTGATGCCAGCCGCGGTATGTCGCTGTGAACCATCCCCTGGATCCACATGACCGGGCCGGTGATCAAGTCCAGCACCGGGCGCGGGGCGGTCGCAATCATGGCGATGCTGTGCGTTTTCTATGAGGTCCCCTGCGCGCCGCGTACGCAATGAACAGTACGAGGTCTACCGCATCGCAGGTATTCCCAAAGTACCGCTGCGGGAGGATCCTTTCTGGTGTCCTCGCAACCATCATTGACTGACATAGGGACAGTTCGAGCCCATCGGTGAGCCGAACTGCTGGGAAGAACGAATTGCAGAGGGGCAGTCTCATGCGAGCCAACCACCAGATCACCCATGCCTCCGGCGATCACGCGGGTGTGTTGCCTGTCCGGTACACCCGTGCCGCCGCCACCGTGGCGGCCGTCGAGACCACGGGGAGATAGGACCATGTTCTCCTTGTCGCAGATCCTCGGCGACGTGTCGGCAGCGCACCACCAGACCCCGGACGACTGGGCGCGGTCGGTCACCACCGTCGTGCGGGACGCCGCCATCTACCACGCGGCCAGGAACGGCTTCTACCGTGCCCAGTGCGACGCCGTGGGGGTGGACCCCGCCGCGCTGCACGAACTCGAGGACCTTCAGCGCCTGCCCCTGTTGCCCGTCAGCCTGTTCAAGCGGGCCGATGCCCGCGTCCTGCTCACCTGCCCCCTGTCCAAGGTCGAGACCGAGGCCCGGTCCACGGGGACCAGCGGGGTGTCCTCGGTCGTGCGCCGCGACGCCGAGACGGTGACCCGTGCACTGATCGGGCTGACCGGCACGTACCGGGAATTCTTTGGCCTGTCCGGGGGAGCGGGACTCTTCCTGAGCCCGTCCTCCGCCGACGCCCCGGAGAACGGCATGGCCAAGGTCTTCAACATCCTCAACGGCATCCTCGACGACCACGCCTACCTCGTCAGTGACAACGTCTTCGATCCCGCCGACGCCCTGGAGTACCTGCGGAAGTGGAAGGGCCTGATGACCCGGCACATCATCGGGCCCCCGTTCCTCGTGCGTCGGTTCCTGCGCTTCCTCGAGCTCGAGGGAATCAACGTCTTCCTGGACCCCTACAGCATGGTCATCACCCTGGGTGGCTGGAAGCGCTACCCGGGTGAGGCCGTCTCCGCCGAGGACTTCCGGGACGAATGCCATCACCGGCTGGGCGTCAGCCGGGAGAACGTCCGGGACATGTACGGACTGATCGAGTCGGACCTGCTCGCGGTCGAGTGCCACCTGCATCGCAAGCACGTGCCACCGTGGTGCTTTGTGTCCATCCGGGACGTCCACGACGTCACCAGGGAGGTCGCCGCCGGGCAGACCGGCATGATCGCCGTCCTGGACGCCGTCAACACCAGTTATCCGGGCTTCCTCCTCACCGACGACGTGGGGGAGGTCGAGACCGGCACCTGTGCCTGCGGCCGGACCGGGCAGGTCATCACCTTCCGCCACCGGAGGCAGGGGGGTGAACTCGACCGCAGCGCCGTGAGCATCGAGCGGTACATGGGTTCGGGCCGGTACGCCTCGGCCCAACCCGCATGAGTGCAGCACCGCCAGTCCCTGGAAGGGCGGTCGGGACGGAAGATCATGAGTTCAGTCGAGACCGGTAAGCCGTTCCGGCGATGATGGGCACGGGGCGCCGGCCGTGGGGCCCCCTCGGGGCCCGGAGCGCGGTCCGTCAGGCCGGGGGTGATGCGCGATGATCTCGCCCATCGTCTCCGGCCGGGACGTGAAGATCGCCCTCGGGGCGGTGGCCCTGGACACGCTGCTGTTCACGGGGGTGCCCTACGCCGGATGGTCCGCGCTCGGACCACCGTCCGTGACGGTGGTCGTGCTGAATCTCGCGATGGTGCCCGTCCTGTTCCTCCGGCGGCGCGCACCGGTCCTGATCTGCCTGATCCTGTGCGGTTACGCCGCCGCCCTGACCCTGACGGTGGGGTCACGCCCCCTGGCCAGTCTCCTGGTGGCCGTCTTCACCGCCGCGGCGCTGCGCCCGGCCCGGTACAGCGGCTGGTGCCTCGCGGCCATCCTGGGCACCCATGCCGTCAACCTGTCCTACCAGGCCTCCCTGGCCACGAGGGAGGGGAACCCGTGGACGACCGTCCTGGTCGTCGGCGTCGCCCTGGTGGTCTTCGACCTCGCAGCCTGGTTCCTGGGGCGCTGGGCCGCCGAGTCCCGGCGCCGGTCCCGTGAGCTCGTCAGGACGAGTGAGGCCAGGGCCGCGAAGGCCGTCGCGGACGAGAGGCTGCGGATCGCCCGGGAACTGCACGACATCGTGGCCCACGCGGTCACCGTGATGGTCCTGCAGGCCTCCGGCGCCCGGCGGCTGCTGGTCAAGGACCCCGTCTCGGCCGAGACGGCGCTCGCCTCCGTGGAGGAGGTCGGCAAGCAGGCGATGGCCGAGCTGCGCCGCCTGCTCCAGGTGCTCCGCACCGTGGGCAGCACGGATGAGGAGGCGCTCGAGGCCGGGATGATCGCCGGCCTCGAGGACCTCGATCCCCTCGTCGAGCAGACCAGGGCCGCCGGGGTCACCGTCGATCTCTCGACCTCGGGCCTGGAGGGGCGGCTCCACTCCAGCGTCGAACTGAGCGTGTACCGGGTCGTTCAGGAGGCCCTGACCAACGTGGTCCGCCATGCCGGGCCGGGCACGCGCGTCCGCGTGAGCGTGGCCCGCGTGGATGACACCGTCACGGTCGAGGTGACCGACGACGGTTCCGGCACCGTCAGCAGCGTGGCCCAGGAGCTGACCAGCGGGTATGGCCTGGCCGGACTCCACGAGCGGATCAAGCTCATGGGCGGGGAGATCCACACCGGGCCGGTGGACGGCGGCGGTTACCGGGTCCGCGCCACCCTGCCGGCGGTGACACCATGATCCGCGTCCTGCTCGCCGACGACGAACCCCTGGTCCGGACCGGTATCGCCATGATCCTCGGAGCCGAGGACGACATCGAGGTCGTGGACGTCGTGGGCGATGGCCGTGCGGCCGTGCTGCGCGCCCGCCAGACCGCACCGGACGTCGTCGTGATGGACGTCCGCATGCCGGTGATGGACGGGGTCGAGGCGACGCGGCGGATCCTCGACGAACAGGAGGCCGGTGCGCCGCAGCCGGGGGTCCTGGTGCTGTCGACCTTCCATGTGGACGAGGCCGTGCACGGTGCCCTGCGCGCCGGTGCCTCCGGTTTCGTCCTCAAGGACGCGGCGCCGGACGAGCTGGTCGCGGCCGTCCATGCCGTCGCCCGCGGAGACGCCTGGCTCGCCCCCGCGGTCGCCAAGCGACTGCTGGCGGAGTTCAAGGGACGGCCGGAGTCGCTGCTGCCGCGCGGCGACCTCATGGGCCGCCTCACCCATCGCGAACGGGAGGTGCTCATCCTCCTCGCCCACGGCCTGGGCAGCAGGGCGATGGCCGAGCACCTGTTCCTCAGTGAGGCGACCGTCAAGACCCACCTGAACCGGATCCTGACGAAGCTCGGCGTGCACGACCGGGCCGGAGCGGTGGCCGTGGCCTACCGCGAGGGACTGGTGGGCCCCAACGATCCGATGCCGCCACGACCGTGACCACACCGAGACGGGCCCGCGGACGGGCATGTGTTCCGGGTCACGGGGCGAACTGCTACCCTCTGCCCAGGCATCGTGGAACCTCTTGGCCCAGGGACGGGGCAACAGTGAGAAGCTTGCTCGTCAACAATGGATCCGTGCCAGCGTCGGCTGAATGCTTCGCCGGGGGACGGGCGCGTGTCCCACTGGTCCGGGTGCTTCTCGGCATCGTCGCCCTGGTGTGCCTGACGGCGGCCGGAAGCCCCGCCCCGTCCGCGTCGGCCGAGCTCCACAGCGGCACGGAGGGGACTAAGGCCGCCCTCGTCCGCGTCGAACTCAGTGCCGTGGCCGAGATCGTCCACATCGACCACTCCTCCGGTGAGGTGGAGATCGCCCGCGGCCGGACCACCGTGCCCCTGGGGGCCGGGACGGGCGTGCTGGTGTCCGCGGACGGCGTCGTGGCCACCACGTGGGAGAACATCCGCGTGGACGCGGACCAGGTGGCCGTCTACGCCGCCAATGAGCTGTTCGCCGACGTCATCGGCGTCGCCATCGTCGGCAACGACGGCGACCCGGCCAAGCGGGGTTCCACCCCGGATCCGTACTGGGGTCCGCACCTGCAGCACTGCTACGACCAGGTCACGCACTGCGTGCACTTCCGGGTACCGCAGTACCACGTGCGCACCTACACGACGGAGCCCGGTGGCGTCATGGCCGAACTGCTCAACTCCCCGTCCGGGCCCGGGGACGTGGCCCTGCTGCGGATCAGCGGCGGCGGGGGTGCGCCCACCGCCACGGTCGCGGCAGCGGACGCGGCCCCCGGTGCGGACGACCTCCTGCTCGGCTTCACGCGCCGGCCTGGACCGGAGCACGGACCGGTGCAGCTCCCGGTGACGCTGGACGCCGCCACTGACGTGATCAGCTCCCCGGAGGACCTGACCGGGCCGTTCGGCGCAGGCGTGTCCGGCGGACCCGTCGTCGACCCCTCGACCGGGCAGGTCATCGGACTGGCCGGGCCGCCCCAGGACGGCGGATCGGCGACGCTCGTGACCGCCGCTCAGATCCGGGCGGCCATGGACGAGGCCGGTGTGGAACCGTCCTCGTCGAAGTTCGACGTGGTGTTCCGCCGGGGGATCGATCATCTGGCCTCGGGCAACCCCGGCAGATCGGCCCAGGGTGCCCTCGAGGAGTCCCTGACGTACTACGATTCCGCGCTGGCGACGAGCCATCTCCACCAGGCCCAGGCGTCGGAGCCCACCGACAGCGCCGACGCGGCGGCAGCCGCCGGGCCGGGGGAGGAGACGGGAGGCCTGCGGTGGGGTGCCTTCCTGGCCATCCTGATCGGCGCCCTGCTCGTGGCGGGCATCGTCGCGGCCCTCGTCCTGGGGCGACGCCGGACGCCCGCGACCGCCGGTGCCGACAGCCGGCCTCCGGAGACCGGCCGCTGGCGCTCCGTCCCCGCGTCCGTGGCGTCAGTCCTCCCGGCGAGGTGGCGGGGCGACACGCACCCGGACCCCGCCCCTCGGCACTCCCGGTCGGCCGATGCGCCGGCACCGCCGGATGCGGCGCCGGACCACGGCGACGACGCTACCGTCGACGCACGGACCGGCCCCGCCCCGGACGGGTTCGACGGTCGACGGTTCTGCGCCCAGTGTGGCGCGGCGGTGGGCCCGGGAGCGCGATTCTGCACCGGTTGCGGTCACCCGGTCGGCTGATCCGTGGACAGCCCGAGGAATTCCCTGGGACCGGGGGCGGAGGTCGCGGGGTACCGCGTCCAGTCACTGATCGCCCGGGGCAGCAGGGGCGTCGTCTACCGGGCCCTGGACGTCGAGCACGACCGTCCGGTGGCCCTCAGGCTCCTCGCCCCGGAACTCTCGGCCGATCACGAGTTCAGCCGGCGGTTCGACCGCGAGTCCCGGCTCGTGGCCTCCATGGACCACCCGAACATCCTGCCCGTGTACGGGACCGGGGAATGGTCGGGGCTGCTGTACGCCGCCATGCACCACGTCCGCGGGACGGACCTCCAGTCCGAGCTCGACCGGCGCGGCCCCCTCCCGCTGCCAGAGGCACTGCGCATCCTGACCGAGACGGCCGCCGCCCTGGACGCCGCCCATGAGGCCGGGGTGATCCACCGCGACGTCCGGCCCGGCAACATCCTGCTGTCCGAGGATCCCCTCCCCGCCGACGGCGCGGACGGCCACCGCCACGTCTACCTGGCCGGCTTCGGCCTGGGCAGGCCGATGGCGATCGCCAGCGGGGCCGCCACCCCGGCCCAGGTCCCCGGCACCGTGGACTACCTCGCACCCGAGCAGATCCGCGGTGGGGACGTCGACGGCCGGGCGGACGTGTACGCGTTGGCGTGCGTGGCGTTCGCACTGCTCACCGGTCGCCCGCCGTTCGACGAAGCGGACGGGGAGGGGGACGAGGAGGCACGGCTCCGGGCCCACCTGGCCGGGAAGCCACCACGGCTCGCCGGCGAACGCCCCGACGTCCCGGCCGTCGTCGAGTCCGCGATCCTCCGGGGCATGGCGAGGGACCGGGCGGACCGGCCCCCCTCCTGCGGTGCGCTGGTCGGCCTGATGTCCGGGGCCCCGGCCACCGACGCCGGGCGCGTCCCGCCACCCCCACCGGACGCCACCACCGAGCCGGCCGGTGACGGACCGGCGCACGGTGGCGATGACGACGTCCGCGCCGAGCCCGGACGGCCGGCGGACACCGGAGGCGGTCCGGGGCCCGGTCCCCGCCCGGACCAGCACGGAGGCTCCCGGCACCGCGCGGTGCCCCGGGTGGGAGGACGCACCCGCCGGATGATCGTGCTGGGCGCGGTGCTCCTCCTGCTCCTTGGCCTCGGCCTGGTGCTGGCCCGGTGGTCACCGGGGGAGAAGTACGTGCCCTTCCGTGCGGAGGGAGTGCCCTACACCCTCGATGTCCCGGAGAGCTGGACCGCCCGCACCCACCAGGCCGGGGACAGCACGGTCAGCGTGCTGTCCCCGGCGGACCTCACCGCCTTCTTCGCCGATGACCCGGAGGCGCCTGCGGCCGTGGGCCGCACCGCGGCCGACGACCCGTCCGGTGTCGTCGGCCTGGCCATCTACCACCGTCCCACCGGGCTGGAGGGTCAGTCCCCGGCCGCCCGGGTCGATGCGGCGGAGGCCCTCCTGCCCGGCCGGGAGGCGTATCTGGTCCACCGCGGGGAGGCCACCGTCGGGGACCTGACGGGGCAGGTCATGGAGGGATCCGTGCAATTGCCCACCGCCACCCTGCAGGTCCGGGTCCTGGTCGTCGAGGCGGACCCCGCCCAGTTGCTGGTGTTCTTCGCCCCCTCGCCGCTCTTCCACGAGCGTGCGGAGGTCTTCGACGAGGTCACCGCATCTCTGCGCCGGACCGGCTGACCGCCCGGCCCCGGGGTCACTGGGTCTGGCAGGTGGCCAGGCTCAATTCCTCCAGGACGGACAGCACCGCGGTGCCCGGTCGGTCCAGGGCGGTCTGCATGCCGCTCAGCGCCTTCCGGAGGGCGGCGGCCGGCCGGGTGGACCCCTGCGCGTTGGCGTACCGCAGCAGGTGCTCCACCAGGCTGATGCGCTCCAGGGTGCGGTCCTCACTCGGGCCGTTCAGGGTGTCCTCGACGGCGAGCACCGCCAACCGGGTGGCGACCGCGGCCAGGGTGCCGTACGAGGCACCGCGGCTCGTGAACGTCTCCTCGACCCGGCGGCCGGTGGCGGTGGTGACCACCGCGGTGCCGGTGGCCGGGGAACTGGTGGTCGAGACGATGGTCATGGTCTTCCCTCGTGGTCTGCTGAGTTCGTGCGGGTGCGGGTGCGGGTGCGGGTGCGGGTGCGGGTGCGGGTGCGGTGGCCGGATATCCGGCGGGGTGCGGGATCCGGCCGTGGCGTGGACCCCGCACCCGGTGGCGTGCCGGTCTGGCTGCCTGCCTAGTCCCAGTACCTCACGACCTTGTACTTGAGCTCGTAGTGCGCACCGTGGTCGTCGAACGTCGCGTACTGCCATCCCTCGTCGTAGTCGTGCTTCTCGATCCAGACGTGTCCGAGGTAGTCGTCCTCGTCGTCGTGGTGTCCGTGGTCCTCGTCCCAGAGGCTGAGCTTGAAATCGTGGTCGACGTCCGCCCAGGCGCCGTCGAACCCGTAGTGGTCCCCCTCGTCCATGTCCTCGGGGCCCCAGACGGTGTGGTGACCGAACTTCATGTAGACCTCGTCGTAACCCTTGTGGTCCTCGTTGTCGTGGCAGTCGAGGTAGTCGAAGACCACTCGGTAATGCCACTCGCCGTCCGAAGAGCCGTCCGCGCCGGCGGTGCTCGCCGTCGCGGCCGGAACCCCGGCGAGGAGGGCGGATGCCGCGAAGGCCGTGCCCGCGAGGGTGGCACCGATCTTTCGGTTGAGAGGCGACATGGTGGTGATCCTTTTCCTCAAGGGGCGTTCCGCCGATCGGAACCCTGGATGCCCTGTGTCATCAATGGTGGTCCGATCGGCCGGGGAAAGCGTCGGCTCGAAAAGGTATTTCCCGGCTACCGCAGACGGTGTACCCGGGGTCCTCCCCGGGGTGACGGCGCAGACGCCCACGCCTTGCCGCGCCGCGGAAACGGGCGGAGCATGGACGCCATGGACTGGGGGTCGGGCCGCGGCCGGTGGGGGCCGTCGTCTCATCAGGGGTTCTGCCGGACGACGACGGCGCGTGCCGTTCGCCGCGCGGGACACCGCGTCCCGGGAGCGCTCTGATGTCCCGCGTGTTCCTGAGCCACTCGAGCCGCAATTCCGCGGAGGCGGTGGCCCTGAAACGCTGGCTCGTGGAGCAGGACCCCGGGCTCGCCGACGAGATCTTCCTGGACCTCGACCGCGACACGGGCATCGCCCCCGGCGAGCGGTGGAAGCGGGCGCTGCGCCAGGCCAATGAGCGGTGTGAGGTCGTGCTCTGCCTGCTCTCCGCCCACTGGCAGAACTCGAGCGAGAGCCTGGCCGAGTACCGGACGGCCGAGACCCTGGGCAAGCTGATCCTGTGCGCCCGGCTCGAACCCCTGGACACGGCGGGGATCACGGGGGAGTGGCAGCACTGCGACCTGTTCGGCGATGGCCCGGCCACCGAGATCCCCGTGGACGAGGCGGGCCGGTCCGTGTGCTTCCAGACGGACGGGCTCCGGCGGCTCTACCGGGGGTTGCGCCGGGCCGGCATCGGCGCGGACCAGTTCGCCTGGCCCCCGCCGGACGATCCGGAGCGGGCCTGCTACCGGGGGTGGGAGCCGCTGGACGAGTCCGACGCGGCCGTGTTCTTCGGCCGGGACGCACAGATCATCCGGGGCATGGACGCGCTGCGGGGCATGCGGGCCTCCGGGATCGAGTCGCTGTTCGTGGTGCTGGGCCCCTCCGGGGTGGGCAAGTCCTCCTTCCTGCGCGCGGGACTGCTGCCGCGGATCCGGCGCGACGACCGGCACTTCCTGGTGGCCGGCATCGTGCGCCCCGGCCGGGACGCTCTCACCGGGGACCGGGGCCTCGCCCGGTCAATCCATCACCTGCGCATCGGCCTGGGCCTGAACCATCCCGCCCTGGGTGACATCAAGGAGGCCTGTCTGCGCGCGGACGCGGCCTTCCTGACCGGACTGCTCGCGGAGGCCCGGCAGACCGCGGGCCAACGCCTCCTCGACGAGTCGGAGCAGACGCCCCTGCCCACGGTGGTCCTGCCCCTGGACCAGGCGGAGGAACTGTTCAGCGCGGACGCCGGTCCCCAGGCCCCGCGGTTCCTCTCGCTGCTGGCCCAGTTGCTGGGCCCCGGGGACGGGGCCGCACGCGGGATGGTGGCGGCCTGCACGATCCGCACCGACTTCTTCGGGTCGTTGCAGGACGCTCCCCAGCTGTCGGACCTGAAGAGCGTGGTCTTCGATGAGCTGCGGCCCATGCCCCCCGCCCATTTCCGGGAGGTCATCCTGGGGCCGGCGGCGCGCTCCACCGCGGCCGGGCGGGCGTTGGTTGTCCAGGCCGACCTCGTCGAACGGCTGCAGAGCGACAGCTCACACGGTGCGGACAGCCTGCCCCTGCTCTCCCTCACCCTCGCCCGACTGTACGAGGACTACGGGGACACCGGTCAGCTCACCCTGGACGGATACGAGGCGATGGGTGGGATGGGCCGGGTGGTCCAGACCCAGGTCGACGCGGTGCTGGCGCGGGACCCCGTGGTGCGGAAGTCGCAGCTCCATCGACTGCGGTCGGCCTTCATCCCCTGGCTGGCCACCATCAATCCGGACAACGACCAGCCCGTGCGGCGGGTGGCACGGCTCTCCGACCTGCCCGCGGACGCCCGCCCGGAGATCGACGCCCTGGTGGCCACCCGGTTGCTGGTCCAGGACGAACGCGACGGCGAGGTCTTCGTCGAGGTGGCGCTGGAGAGCCTGCTGCGCCAATGGGGGGAGCTGGCCGGATGGCTGGAGGCGGAGCGGGGGGACCTCAAGGAGGCGGACAACCTCGAGCGGGCCGCCGCCGCCTGGGAACAGAACCAGCGCAATCCCTCGTGGCTGCTGGAGGGCGAACGCCTCGAGCGGGCCGAGTCCATGGTGGCGAAACCGGGCTTCCGGGATCGTCTGTCCCACACGATGGACTTCCTGTTCGCGTCCCGGGCCCGGGAGTACCAGCGGATGGCGCAGGAGGAGCGCCACAAGGCCGCCGAGCTCCACGCGGCGCGGGAGAAGCAGGAGGTGGCGGAGGCCCATGCCGCGACCCTGCGTCGCAGGTCGCGCATCCTGAGGGCGGTCCTGGCGGGGACCGCCGTCGTCGCCCTGGCCGCCGTCATCGGTTTCGTGCTGGCCGTCGCCGCGATGCGCGAGGCCTCCGACCGGGCGCGAGAGACCACGGCGCTCATGCTGGCGGCCGAGGGCCAGGCGCGGCTGGCCGGTGCCAGGCCGGGGGGTGAGCTGCTGGGCATGCAGCAGATGCTGGCGTCGCGGGCCCTGATGCCGACCACCGAGGGGGACCGGGCCCTGGCCAGCTCCGTGGTGGTCCAGCACGACGTGTACAAGATGATCCCCGTGGGGTCCCCGGTGCGGGACGTGGCGTACGCCCCGGACGGGCGCCTCGTCGCCTCGGGTGATGACGGCGGAGCCGTGCGGCTGTGGGATGCCGGGACTGGCCAGCCGGCCGGAGAACCACTGCTGGGACACGCGGGAGTTGTCCGGGCGGTGGCCTTCAGTCCAGATGGGCGGCGCCTCGCCTCGGCCGGCGACGACGGCACGGTCCGGTTGTGGGACACCGGGACCGGCCAGCCGGTGGGAGGCCCCCTGACCGGCCATGGCCAGCCCGTGCGGGCGGTCGCGTTCAGCCCGGACGGGCGGCGCCTCGCCTCCGGTGGCGCGGACGGTTCCGTGCGGTTGTGGGACGCGGGCTCCGCGCGACCGCTCGGTGAACCGATGATCGGCCAGGGTCCGGTGAACGCTGTGGCGATCAGCCCGGCGGGCCGGCTGATCGCCACCGGTGGGGACGATGGCGCCGTGCGGTTGTGGAACGCGTCCACCGGCCAGCCGGTCGCCGCCCCGATGACCGGGCACGCCGGGGCCGTGCACGCGGTGGCCTTCGACCCGGCCGGTGAACGGATCGCCTCGGCGGGGCACGACCGGACCGTGCGGTTGTGGGACGCGGATTCCGCCCGGCCGGTGGGAGCACCGCTGACCGGGCACAAGAACTGGGTCTCCGACGTGGCCTTCAGCCCCGACGGCCAGCGACTGGTCTCGGCGAGCGCCGACTACAACCTGCTGCTCTGGGACCCGGCGGCGGGCCAGTCGATCGGTGATCCGCTGACGGGGCACGGACACGAGGTGTTCAGCGCGGCGTTCAGCCCGGACGGTGAGCGGATCGTGTCCGGCATGGGGGACGGGACGGTCCGCGTGTGGGACGCGCGGGCGCCCGTGCCGATGCTGCACGGGTTGTGGGTCCTCGACCTGGACGTCAGTGACGACGGGGCCCTGATCGCCTCCACCGGCGTGGACAAGATCGTCCGGCTCTGGGACACCGGCACTGAACAGCCCGTGGGCGGATCACTGGCCGGACACCAGGACGTCGTGCACGGGGTCGCGTTCTCCCCGGACGGGACCCTGATCGCCACGGCCAGCGCGGACCGGACGGTGCGGTTGTGGGACGTGGCCACCCGCCGCCAGCTGGGCCCCGCGCTGGCGGGGCACGACGGGGCGGTGCTGGACGTGGCGTTCTCCCCGGACGGGACCCTGATCGCCACGGCGGGGGCGGACCAGACGGTGCGGCTCTGGGACGTGGCGGCGCGTCGGCAACGGGGGCCTGCGCTGGCCGGCCACGAGGGCGCGGTGAACGCGGTGGCGTTCTCCCCGGACGGGGCCCTGGCCGCCTCGGCCGGTGCGGACGGGACGGTGCGATTGTGGGAGGTCGAGACGGGACGGGCGGCGGCGGAGCCGTTGTCCGGGCACGGGGAGGCGGTCCTGGACGTGGCGTTCTCCCCGGACGGGGCCCTGATCGCCTCGGGGGGAGAGGACAAGATGGTGCGCCTGTGGGACGCCCGGAGCCGTCGGCAGCAGGGCCCCGGGCTGGCCGGGCACGAGGCCGCCGTGCGGTCCGTGGCCTTCAGCCCGGACAGCCGCCGGGTGGCCTCCGGCGGGGACGACTGGCAGGTGCGGCTGTGGGATGCCGGGACCGGTGCGGCGATCGGCAACCCGCTCATCGGCCACTGGGACGTGGTGGACGGTCTCGCGTTCACCCCGGACAACGCCACGGTGGTCTCGGGGAGCTGGGACCGCACCGTGCGCACCTGGCCCGTGCCGCCGGACGCCCCCGGGGCGCTGTGCTCGAAGCTGACCCAGAACCTGAGCCGGGACCAGTGGCTGGAGTCGGTCTCCCCGGACGTCGACTATGTCGCCACCTGCCCGGACCTGCCCGTGCCGGACCCGGCGGGCGAGGCGTCGGAGGAGGCCGGGGGATGACGGTCCGGGAGCTGAGCCGGGACGACCACTTCCGCAACGACGGCAGGCCGAAGCGCATCCTGACCCTCGACGGCGGTGGGCTGAGGGGCGTGCTGAGCCTGGGGATCCTGGAGCGGATCGAGGACCTGCTCCGGGAACGCCACGGTGCGGGCCCGGAGTTCCGGCTGTGCCACTACTTCGACCTGATGGCCGGGACCTCCACCGGCGCGATCATCGCGGCCGCCCTGGCCCAGGGCTGGAGCGTGGCCCAATTGCGCGAGAGGTACCTGGCCCTGGGCAGACGGCTGTTCAACAGGAGCCTGCTCCGGGAGGGCCTCCTCCGGGCGAGGTATGACAAGCGGATCCTGAACTCCGAGCTCAAGGAGCTGCTGGGCGCGGACACGACGTTGGGCAGCCCGAGGCTGCTGACCGGCCTGCTGGTGGTCACGAAGCGCCTGGACACCGGCAGCGTCTGGCCCCTGGGCAACAACCCCCGGGGCAAGTACTTCAGCACGGAGTCCGAGGGAAGCGCCCGGAACGCCGACTACCTGCTGTGGCAGGTGGTGCGCGCCTCGACGGCCGCCCCGTCCTACTTCGAGCCGGAGACCATCACGATCTCGAGCGCGGCAGGCAGCAGGCCCGTGGTGGGCACCTTCGTCGACGGGGGCGCCAGTCCCTACAACGACCCGTCCCTGCTGGCCTTCGTGTACTGCACCCTGGAGGGATACCGCGTGGGCTGGCCCACGGGCGGCGACAGGCTGCTGCTCGTCTCGGTCGGGACCGGTTCCAGGGATCCCACGAGGAAGAGGTCGAGGCTCGCCGTCAACCATGCGCTCCAGGCGCTGTCCTCCGTCATGCAGGACTGCGCGGCGCAGCAGCGGGCACTGCTCCAGTGGATGTCCGACAGTCCCACCGCGGCAGTGATCGACCAGGAGCTCGGTGACCTGCGCGGCGACACCGTCCCGGGCGGTCCCCTCCTGAGCTACCTGCGCTACGACGTCGACCTGCGCCCGGACGGCGTCCTGGCCCTGGACGACTCGGCGGCCGCGACGGGCAGGATCGAGTCCCTGGGCCGGTTGGACGCGCCCGGGAACATGCCCCTGCTGCACCGGCTCGGCCTGCTGGCCGGGCAGCGCGACGTCGACCCCGGCCATTTCAGGCCGGTCTTCGACCTGGTCCCGGACCCCTGAGCGGGGGCGTGCCATGACCGAGCGCAAGCGGTACCGGCCACGGCCGGAGCGGACCGTCGTCGCCGTCCCCCTGCGCCTGGACATGCCCGGTTTCCGGTACCGCAAGTGGGGGGCCGAGCAGTACTGCAAGGCCGGTGACTGGCTCGTGGACGACGACGGGGACATCCGCACCGTGGACGCGGACGTCTTCGCGGCCACCTACCGCAGGGTCGGTCACGGCCAGTACCGCAAGATCACGCCCGTGTGGGTCGAGCGCGCCGAGGAGGAGGGCAGCGTCGAGACCAAGGAGGGCTGGACGCACTTCGGGCGGGGGGACTATGTGGTGTCCAACAACGCGGACGGCACCGACGCCTACGCGATGAACCCGGAGACGCTCGAGTCCCTCTACGAACCCGACGACGAGGACTAGGGGCCGGCGCACGCGAGAGGCCCTCGTCCCGCACTGCGGGACGAGGGCCTCTCCGGTGAAGCTCCCCCGACTGGACTCGAACCAGTAACCCTTCGATTAACAGTCGAATGCTCTGCCAATTGAGCTACGGGGGACCGTTGGCCTGCGGTCCACCCCGGGGGATGAACAGCCGGACAGCGGGATCCACTGTACCCAAGTTCCGCGCGAGAACGAAATCGGCGTTCCCGGAGGCTGCTCTTCGCTAGAGTCCCCCCGTGAACACCACCCCCTTGTCGCCGCTGCGGCGCTGGCTGCTGCTGGCCACGGTGAGTGCCGGGGTCATGCTGATCACCCTGGACAACACGATCCTCTACACGGCGTTGCCGACGCTGACCGAGGAGCTCGGGGCGAGCGCATCGGAGTCGCTGTGGATCCTCAACGCCTATCCGCTGGTGATGTGCGGGCTGCTGCTGGGCGCCGGCACGCTGGGGGACCGGTACGGCCACCGCAGGCTGTTCCTCCTCGGCCTCGTCGTCTTCGGCGCGGCCTCGGTGGTGGCGGCCTTCGCGCCGGCCGTGGGCGTGCTCATCGCCGCCCGTGCCCTGCTGGCCGTGGGTGCGGCCTGCATGATGCCGGCCACCCTGGCCCTGATCCGCATCGGCTTCGACGACGTCCGCGAACGCAACCTCGCCGTCGCGGTGTGGGGTGCCATCTCCGTCGTCGCCGCGGCGATGGGTCCCATCGTCGGCGGGGTGCTGCTGGAGGCGTTCTGGTGGGGGTCGGTCTTCCTCATCAACGTCCCCGTGGTGCTGGTCGCCCTGGTGCTCACCCCGTGGGTGGCCCCGCGTCCCCGGCCGGACCGCTCCACCCGGTGGGACGCGCCGTCCTCCGTGGACGCGATGCTCACCCTCACCGGCACGGTCTTCGCCATCAAGGAGGCGACCGGCCCGGACCCCTCCTGGCCGCGGTTCGCGGCGGCCGTGGGGGTCGGTCTCGTCGGCGGCTGGCTCTTCGTTAGGCGCCAGCGGCGCCTCGAGCATCCGGTGCTGGACTTCGCGGTGTTCCGTAACCGGGCCTTCAGCGCCGGGGTCATCGCGGCCGCGTGCTCGATGTTCGTCATCGGCGGGGTCCAGCTGGTCACCACCCAGCGCTACCAGCTCGTGGCCGGCTTCACCCCGCTGCAGTCCGGCCTGCTGGTGGCGACGATGGCCCTGGGCTCCCTGCCGGCCTCGCTCGCCGGCGGTGCCACCCTGCACCGCCTCGGCCTGCGGGTCCTCGTCGCGGGCGGTCTGGGGCTGGCCGCGCTCGGCCTGGTGATCGCCCGGCTCGGGGGTGTCGGGCCGCTCGGGCTGTTCGTGGCCGGGCTCGTCGTCACCGGCGTCGGGATGGGGCTGACCATGTCCGTCGCCTCCACCGCCATCATCGGCAACGTCCCCGCCCGGCAGGCCGGGATGGCCTCCTCGGTGGAGGAGGTCTCCTACGAGTTCGGCAACCTGCTCGCCGTCGCCCTGCTCGGCAGCCTCGCCACCGGGCTGTACGCCCGGTTCGTCCGGTTGCCCGACGACGCCCCCGCGGCCGCCGCGGACAGCCTCATCGGCGCGGTGGACGCCGCGCAGGGGGACCCCGGCATCCTCGCGGCCGCCGGGGTCGCCTACGACGCCGCCTTCCTCACCATCCTGGTCGTGGTCGCGGTCATCGTCGCCCTCACGGCCCTGGTCACCGGACGGTTGCTGCGCCACCACGGACCGGGCACGCCGGCCGGGGCCCACGAGTCCAATCACCCGCTGTGAGGACAGGCTTGCCTGCGATGACACGGGCCTGAGGGGGGTCCTACTGTGAGCATATGAAGCTCACCGCAGACCTTGAGAAGAAGTTCAACGAACAGATCACCCTCGAGTTCGAGGCCTCCCTGGTCTACCGCCAGCTGGCCATCGAGGCCGACGAGCAGGACCTGACCGGCATGGCGTCCTGGCTGCGGCACCAGGCCGACGAGGAGATCGTGCACGCCCACAAGTTCATCGACCACGTGGTGGACCGGGGCAACCACGCCTCGATCGGCGCCATCAACGCCCCGGCCGTGAACCCGGGCCTGTCCCCGCTGGAGATGTTCGAGGCCTCCCTGGCCCACGAGCAGCGCGTGTCCAACGCGATCCGGGACCTGTACCGCGAGACGGAGGCCGCCGGGGACCTCGACGCGCGCCCCCTGCTCAACTGGTTCGTCGACGAGCAGATCGAGGAGGAGGCCACGGTCAGCGAGATCATCGGCCGGATCCGGCTGATCGGCGACGACGGCTCCGGGCTGCTCCGGCTGGATGCCGAGCTGGGCTCGCGCTCCGGCGGGGGCGAGCACCACAGCTGAGCCGGCCTGAGACGCCGGCGGGCACGAGAAGGGCCGGCGCCGCCTGAGGGGGATGGGGCGGCGCCGGCTTCGCCCCGAACCTACGCCCTAAAGTTGAAAAGTCAAGTGACTGGCCGTTGACGTGCACGGAACGGTTTTCGCTCCGTGCCGCGGTGGTAGGTTTGACCTGCCCGGGCTGCCCGGGTGTGATGGACTTCAGGATTGCTCGTCAGGCACGGCGGCAGTCTCACCGCAGACCCACCGCAGACCCACCGCAGACCAGAGGGAAGGCACGCTCCAATGGCCCATCAGGCACCGACGCTCCCCAAGGGGTCCCCCCGCGTCTCCGACCAGACCCGTTCCAGCTCGCTGACGGAACTGGTCTCCACCGGCTTCCGCCTGCTGCCCCTGCAGCTGAAGGACGAGCTGGCCATGGTCAAGGGCCAGCTGGGCAAGAAGGGCGTCACGGCCGGGATCGGTGCCGGGCTGGCCGTCGTCGGGCTCGTCTTCCTGTTCATCATGGCCGTTGCCCTGATCGTGGCCATGATCGGCGGCTTCGCCCAGGACCGGCCGATCTGGTTCTCCGCGCTCATGGTCGCCGCCGGCGCCCTGGTCGTCGCGCTGGTCTTCCTCGGGATCGGGGCGCTGCGTATCAAGGCCGCGATGCCCCTGGTCCCCGCCGAGACCATCCAGGGCGTCAAGTACGACCTCGGATACCTCAAGGAGGGCAACGCCTTCGACCCGGCCGAGTTCGACCGGCTCGAGGCGCAGCGGGCCGAGGAGAAGCGGATCGCCCAGGCCCGGGAGGAAGAGCGCCGCAAGGCTGCCGAGGCCGAGGCCAAGGCGGCCCGCAAGCGCGGCGAGGCCCCCAAGGAGGCCACCGCCCAGGACCCGTCCTACGCCGAGCTGCGCCGCCGCACCCAGTTGCGCCGCCAGCACCTGGGGGACATCCGGTCCGGGCTCGAGGAGAAGACCGACGTCAAGGCGCAGTTCTCCAGCTTCACCTCGCAGTTCCGGGGCCGTCCGGCCCCCGCCGGCCCGGACGCCCAGGACCCCACCTCGCCGACCGCACCCCACCACACCGGTGCCCGCGCGGGACAGACCGTCCACGACGCCGGCGAGAACGTGGGCGAGTACGTGCGGGAGAAGTGGCAGCCGCTGGCGCTGCTCGGCGCCGCGTCCACCGCCATCGCCGTCTTCGCCCGCCAGCTCAAGAAGTAACCCGCTCACCACGACCGCACGGGGGTCCACGTTGCGTCTGATCGGTGCGGGGCACCGCGATGACATCGAGTACGAGGTCACCGACCGGATCTGGACCGTCCCCAACGTCATCACCATCCTCCGGTTCTGCCTGGTCCCGGTCTTCGTCTGGCTGGTGGTCTCGGAACAGTACCTGGCCGCATTCATCGTGCTCGCGGTGCTCTCCAGCACGGACTGGGTGGACGGGTACATCGCGCGGCGCTACAACCAGATCTCCACGGTCGGCCAGTGGCTGGACCCGGTGGCCGACCGGCTGTCCCTGGCCGTCGTGGCGGTCACGCTGGTGGCCACCGGCATCGCCCCCTGGTGGCTGGTGGTGTCCCTGGTCCTGCCGGACGTCGTCCTCGGCCTCACGGCGCTGGCCCTGTTCCGGGGCAGCCCCGAACTCGAGGTCACGGTCCTGGGCAAGGTCCGTACCGCGCTGCTGCTCGTGGGCACCCCCCTCCTGCTGCTGGCGCAGGTCCCCGGCCTGGCCGAGGGGCCGCTGACCGTGATCGCCACCGTGGTGCTCGTCCTCGGCTGCGTGGGCCACGTCTGCGCCGCCGTCGACTACATCGGAGGCTGCGTGCGCAAGTTCCGCCGGCTCCGCGCGGCCGGGGTGGACCCCCGCGACCGCACCCGTTGGGCGAGCGCGTGAAGTGGCTGTCCATCGCGGCCGCCCTGGCGGGAGCCTTCTGCCTGGCCCTGGGCAGCGAGCGCCAGGCCGCGGGAGTGCGTAAGCACCAGGCCTACCTGGGACTGCACCCCCGTTCGGGCCTGCTGAGGCTGTTCACCTCCGGCACCTGGCTGGCCGGCGGCGCACTGATGCTGCTGGGCATCGGCCTGAACGTCTATGCCCTGGCCACCGCGCCGCTGACCGTGGTACAGCCGATCGGGGCGATCGCCGTCGTCATCACCACCCTGCTGCATGCCCGCATCCAGCACCTCCGGCTCAACCGGGAGACGATCTGGGGGATCATCGCGTGCGTGACCGGCTCGGCGGCGTTCGTGCTGGTGGCGATCGTCGCCACCGAGGAGAACCCGGCCCCCACCGTCGACCAGGAGCGGATCGCCGCCGTGGTGGCCATCACGGCCACCGTGCTGTGCGCGGTCGCCGCCCTGGTGATGCTGCGCCGTCCCAGTGCCTTCGGCTACATCATCGGCGCCGGCGTGCTGTTCGGCTTCGTGGCGGTGTTCGTCCGGCTCGGCTCCATCCACTTCCTGCGCGGCGACGCCGGTGGGCTGCTGGGCATCCCGTGGTTCCACCTCGGGGTCATCGCCGCGGCCGGAGGGATCGGCGTCTACTTCGTGCAGAGCGCCTACCAGCACGGACCCCCGGACCTGGTGGTGGCCGGGCTGACCGTCATCGACCCCATGGTCGGCGTGCTGACCGGCATCATCGTGCTGGGCGAGCTGCAACCCGGTCTTCCCTGGTGGGTGGGTTGGTGCATGGCCGCCGCCGGTGCCATTGCTACGCTCGGAGTCGTTGTCCTCGCCCGGCACCATCCGGACGTGATCCAGCGACGCGAGCAGACAGGAGCCCCATCCACGTGACGGCATCATCGGAGCGCCCGCTCAAGGTCCTCATCGCAGCGGACACCTATCCGCCGGACGTGAACGGAGCCTCCGTGTTCTGCTTCCGCCTGGCCAGGGCCCTGCACGCCCGTGGCCACGAGGTGCACGTGATGGCGGCCCGCAACGACGCCGGACCGGACACCGTCCAGGTCAACGACGAGGCGACCGTGCACCGCCTGCAGTCCGTCAAGGCCCCCACGCACGAGTACTACCGCCTGGTCTTCCCGTGGCACGCCCGGAGGTCCATCGGGGCACTGCTGGATGAGATCCGTCCGGATGTGGTGCACGTGCAGTGCCACTACATGATCGGCGAGGCCGCCATCAACGAGGCCGAGAAGCGGCGGATCCGCACCATCTCGACCAACCACTTCATGCCGGAGAACCTGGAGCCCTTCCTGCCGTTCCCGCAGTGGTTCCGGGACATCGTCTCGAAGAACTCCTGGCGGGACATGGGCCGGCTGATGCGCAAGACGGCCGCCGTCACCACGCCCACCGGGCTGGCCGCCAGGACCATGTCCGAGCATGCCGGCCTGGACCACGTCCTGCCGATCTCCAACGGCATCGACTCCGCCGCCTATGAGCGCGCCCCGGGGGAGACCGTGGAGCGTCCCGGCCACCCGGTGGTGCTGTTCGTGGGCAGGCTGGCCGTGGAGAAGAACGTGGACGTGCTGATCCGCGCCATCGGCCTGCTGGACCCGCAGCTCGACGCCCACCTCGAGGTGGTCGGCGACGGCGAGCAGCGCGGCCCGCTGCGGGCCCTGGTGGAGGAGCTGGGGCTGGGGGAGCGGGTGCACTTCCTCGGCCACGTCTCCGACGCCGAGCTGCACACCGCCTACCTGCGCGCCGACGTCTTCTGCCAGCCGGGGACCGCGGAACTGCAGTCGCTGGTCTCCCTCGAGGCCATGAGCGCCTCCAAGCCGGTGGTGCTGGCGGACGCCCTGGCGCTGCCCCACCTGGTCACCGACGGGGACAACGGATACCTCTTCGCCCCCGGCGACCCCCAGGACCTGGCCGAGAAGCTGACGGCCGTGCTGACCGCCTGTGACGACGAGCTGGCCCGGATGGGGCGGGCCTCCCACGACCGTGCGGTGCGGCACTCGCAGGACAAGACCATCGACCTGTTCGAGATGCTCTACCGGGGGGCCACCCCCGAAGAGGTCCGCGCCCTGCTCTGACGGCCGGCCCGGACGCAGGGGCGCTCACCAGCAGGTGCCGGCAGCCGCCGCCGGAGCCTAGGATCACACCGTGGAGTGGTGGCTCGCGACCGACTCGGAATGGGCCCGCCAGATCGTCCAGCGCGGGGTGGCGGTCCTGTACCTCATCGCGTTCTGGTCCACCCTCAACCAGTTCCGGGCCCTGCTGGGCGAGCACGGCCTGCTGCCCGCCACGGCGGTCCTGGCCGCCGGCCGGCAGCGTGGCCCCACGGTCTTCCGCCGCTGGGGCTACACGGACCGCCGCCTGGTGGGGGTCGCCGTGGTGGGCATGGTGCTGGCCGCCGGGCTCGTGGCCGGGATCCCGCAGTCCGGACCGCCCTGGGTGCCGCTGGCAGGGTTCCTCGTGCTGTACGGGCTGTACATGTCGATCGTGAACATCGGGCAGGTGTTCTACGGCTTCGGCTGGGAGATGCTCCTGCTCGAGGCCGGGGTGATGGCCGGGTTGCTCGGCTCCGACCGGACGGCTCCGCTGCTGCCGGTGATCCTGCTGGTCGCCTGGCTGGTGTTCCGGCTGGAATTCGGTGCCGGGATGATCAAGCTGCGCGGCGGGGCCGAGTGGCGGGACCTCACCGCGATGGACTACCACCACCAGACCCAGCCGATGCCCAACCCGCTCAGCCGCCAGGCCCACCTGAAGCCACGCTGGTGGCACCGCTGCGAGGTCATCGGCAACCACGGGACCCAGCTGGCGATGCCGTTCCTGATGTTCCTGCCGCAACCGGTCGCCTCCATCGGCGCCGCCGTGATCGTCTTCACCCAGTTGTGGCTCGTGGCCACGGGGAACTATGCGTGGCTGAACTGGGCGACGATCATCCTGGCCTGCGGTGCCCTGGGTGACCGGGCGATCCATGCCGTGATCCCCGCGCTGCCGGAGGACCTGGGCACGGTGGCGGACCCGCCGCCGTACTGGACCGTGATCGTGCTGGCAGCGTGTGTGGGGATCGCCGTGGCCTCCGTCCCGGCGCTGCGGAACCTGTTCTCGTCCCGGCAGCTAATGAACGCGTCCTTCAACCGCTGGCAGATCGGCAATGCCTACGGGGCGTTCGGCACGGTGACGAGGACCAGGGTCGAGGTGGTCATCGAGGGAACGGAGGAGGGCACCGAGGACGCACCGCCCCCCGAGGACCGTTGGCTGGCCTACGAGTTCAAGGGCAAGCCCGGGGACCTGAGGCGCCGTCCGCGGCAGTTCGCCCCGTACCACCTGCGCCTGGACTGGATGATGTGGTTCCTGCCGCTGTCCGGGATCCACCAGCGCTGGTTCCTCACCCTGCTGGCGCGGCTGCTGGCCGCCGACGCCGCCACGCTGCGGCTGCTGCGGCACGACCCCTTCGCCGGCCGCCGGCCCTCCCTCATCCGCGTGCGGACGTTCCGGTATCGCTTCGCCACGCGCGCCGAACGCCGCGCAGACGGCTCCTACTGGGTGCGCGAGGGGGGCCGGACCGTGATCGGGCCCGTCGCCGCCCGTGGGTGAGCAGTGACCGGTGAGCCGGAGCGCCCCGGGGCCGGAGCGCCGCTAGGATGGGTCCCTGTGCGACCGGCATCCCCGGTCCGCGGGGCGTTAGCTCAGTTGGTCAGAGCAGGGGACTCATAATCCCTGGGTCGCGGGTTCAAGTCCCGCACGCCCTACCTCAGTCGAAGCGGCCGGCCTGCGGGAGCATGTTGGCCGGGCTGTAGTCCAGGTCCGTGAGCGTCACGCCCGAGGTGGGGTTGCGGGCGTGGGCGATCTTGCCGCCCTCCACGACGATCGCCACGTGGTAGACGCCGGAACTCGAGCCGTTGTTGGACCAGTACACGAGGTCTCCGGGCTTGGCGCGGGAGAGCGGGACCTTCGAGTCCGCGGCGGTGTACTGCGACTTCGAGCTCCGTGGCAGGGACGCCCCCCCGGCCGAGAAGGCACCGGTGGTGAACCCGGAGCAGTCGAACGCGTACGGCCCGTTGCCGCCGTACTGGTAGTAGGTCTTGGTGCTCTTCGCCTTGGTCGTGGCCCAGTTCACGGCCTTGGCCTTCCAGGTCGCCACCGTGGACGAGGCCCGGGTCTCGTCCAGGGGCCGCAGGGCGGGCGTCACCACGTTGCCGCGGCCCTTGAGGGCGCCGGCTGCCTCGTACAGGAACGACGCGGTCTCGGCGCGGGTGATGTCATTGCCGGGCCGGAAGGTGCCGTCGCCGTAGCCCGAGGTGATGCCCCGCGTCCGGAGCCAGGCAGAGGCGACGGAGAACGCCGCGCCCGGGCGCATGTCACGGAACGATGCCCCGCCGGCGGCCGGCTCGTCGGCCAGCCGGTGCAGGAAGGCGGCCAGTTCACCGCGCGTCACCGGCTGGTTCGGCCGGAAGGTACGGTCCTGGTAGCCGACGGAGATCCCATCCTGGGCGAACCAGGTGATGGCCTGGTAGTTGGCCCCGCCGGGGTTCACGTCGGTGAAGTAGCGCGCGGTGGACTTGGGGTGCGACGGCGTGACCTGTCGGTACAGGAAGGCCGCGACCTCCCCGCGGGTGACGGCCTTGTTCTTGCGGAAGGTGTTGTCCGCGTAGCCCACCGAGATCTTCTCGCAGGCCATCCACGAGATGGCCTGGTAGAACCCGGACCCGCGCGGGGCGTCCGCGAAGTCGGCGCGCCCGCAGGACTGGCCGGCCGAGGCCGGGTCGGCCGTGGCCACGGATCCGGCCAGGGACGCGGTGGCGACGACGGCCGCGGTCGCCACGGCGGCGACGGCCGCGGTCAGGCGGGTGCGTGCGGACCGGTGCTGACCGGACCGGCTGTGGGATGTAGGCACAGGTGTCCCCTAGCTGGATGCGAGCGATGTTTTCTTGTCCACCGCGAGGACGATGAGTCCAGGGAAGCGCGCGTGGTGCCCGGTGCGGGGCGATGGATAACTCCAAGTGATCCGGCGAATGTCTGCCTGACCGTGACCTACTGTAACTGAGTGTTATCTGTTCGTCACCTGCGAGTTATGGGACCGTGATGAGGCGCCGGGCATCCTTTCTGGCGGTAGCGTGGAGCCCGTGCCAGACCCCGCGACCGCCGATGTTCCCGATCCCGTGGACGTGCCCTCGGGTGTTCCGGCGGACGAGGCCGGCCGGAACCGTCCGCTGCGCCTGTTCATGGACGCGCGGTACACCCGCACCGACTTCCATGACGGCATCTCCCGCTACGGCGCGAGCCTGATCGAGGCCTGCGCCCCGCTCGCCGAGGTCACCATGGTCATCTCGGACGAGGCCCAGCTCGCCCTGCTCCCCGGGGGCGTCCCCTGGGTGCGGGCCGCGGACCCGACGTCCCCGGCCGAGCCGTTCATCGCGCGTCAGCTGAACCGGCACCGGCCCGACGTGGTGTTCTCCCCGATGCAGACGATGGGCTCGGCCGGCCGGGAGTACGGGCTGATCCTCACCCTGCACGACCTCATCTACTACCGGCACCGCACTCCGCCGGCCGACCTGCCGGCCCCGGTCCGATTGCTGTGGCGCGCCTTCCACCTGGCGTACTGGCCCCAGCGGCTGGTGCTCGACCGGGCCGATGCCGTCGCCACGGTCTCCCACACGAGCCGCCGGCTGATGCGGCGGCACCGGCTCACCAGCCGTGAGATCCGGATCATCGGCAACGCCCCGCAGGCCGTGCCCGCCCCCCGCGATCCGGAGGCGAGGCCCGAGCGGTCCCTGGTCTACATGGGCTCGTTCATGGACTACAAGAACGTCGAGACGCTCATCCGCGGCCTCGCCGGCCTGCCCGGGTACCGTCTGCACCTGCTGTCCAGGATCTCGGCGGCCCGAGAGGCGGAACTGCGCCAGGTCGCGGCGGATGCGCGGGTACCCGCCGAGGCCCTGGTCTTCCACCGGGGGACCACGGACGAGGAGTACGTGCGCCTGCTGCGCTCGGCCACGGCCCTGGTCACCCTGTCCCGCTCCGAGGGCTACGGTCTCCCCGTGGCCGAGGCGATGGCCCAGGGCACTCCCGTGGTGGTCTCCGACCTCGAGATCTTCCGGGAGATCGGCGGGCCCGACGGCGGCGCCGCGCGGTTCGTGCCCCTCGGGCCCGCCGGGGAGGCGGCGGGCTCGGGCGCCGATGACTCCCCGTCCCTCCTGGCGGGCCGGATCAGGGAACTCGAGGACCCGGCGGTGTTCGCGGCGGCCTCCCGCGCGGCGGTCGACCAGGCCGGCACGTTCTCCTGGGAGACCTCCGCCCGTGCGCTGGTGGACCTGGCCACGGCGATCGCCCGCCGCCGCTCCCGAGGGACCTAGGACACCGGTGGTCCGCCCGTGACCGGCCACAGCACGGAGGGGCCGGACAGGCCCAGCAGGACCAGCGGGTCCACGTAGCGGTCCCACGTGGCGCCCTGCACGGTCCAGCCGTCGGGAATACGGACGCCCCAGTGCACGCACTCGACCGGGCAATGTCCCACGCCACCCTGGACGGAGCCCACCGGCTCGCCGGCGCCGATGCGATCGCCGACCGCCAGCCCCGGCGCCAGGTCGACCGGTTCGAGGCTGGAGAGCATCCCGTCCGGATGGGCCACGGTGACCACGGAGCGGCCGGCTACCGGTCCCGCGAACCGGATGGTGCCCGCACCCGGGGCCAGGACGCCGCCGTCCGGACTCGCCCAGTCCACGCCGCGGTGCCCCGACGACCACGGGGCCGCGGGCGGATCGAAGGGGCGGAGCACCGCCGAGGCCCCCCTGGCGGGGGAGGGCGCCGACCAGTCGCCGGGGCCACCGGGACCGGCCTCCGCCGCGGACGGGGCGAGCAGCGCCAGGGCCGCCACCGCGGCGGCGGGCACCGCCATCGGGCAGGGGGTGATGCTGCGGACGGCGCGTCTGGGGCGGGGCAGGTGCGGTGACATGGCCACCACGCTCCCGCGCCGCCGTCGGGTCCGCCACCGGCCGGTGGCGCGGGTGGGGAGGGCATCGCCCCGCCGGTGTGCTGTGGAGTCCCGGTTCGGACCACGGAACGGGCTGGGGTAAGATTGACCCAGCAGTTGTGTGCCTGCCCGGGAGGGATCCCGATCAGGACCCGCGACTGACTACGCGCATGACTGATGCCGGCCACGCGGAGTCCGCTCCGCCCATGGCACGGCAGGTCCCCACCATCGGTCCCGGCGAGCACGTGCGTGCGCTGCCGGGTCAGCGTCGGGGGCGCCGGGTTCGCCCGCAGCCCATGCCAGGGACCGGACCACCACGGCCGGTCGACAACCGACAACCCCTCTAAGGAGCGACATGCCTGTCGTGACCATGCGCCAGCTGCTCGATTCCGGTGTCCACTTCGGACACCAGACCCGCCGCTGGAACCCCAAGATGAAGCGCTTCATCTTCACCGAGCGCAACGGCATCTACATCATCGACCTGCAGCAGTCCCTGTCCTACATCGACCGGGCCTTCGAGTTCGTCAAGGAGACGGTGGCCCACGGTGGCTCCATCCTCTTCGTCGGCACCAAGAAGCAGGGCCAGGAGGCCATCGCCGAGCAGGCCACCCGCGTGGGCATGCCCTACGTGAACCACCGCTGGCTCGGCGGCATGCTGACCAACTTCTCCACGGTCTCCAAGCGCGTGCAGCGCATGAAGGAGCTCGAGGAGATCGACTTCGAGGACGTCGCCGGTTCGGGCCACACCAAGAAGGAACTGCTCCTGCTGCAGCGCGAGCTGACCAAGCTCGAGTCCAACCTGGGCGGTATCCGCAACATGACCCGGACCCCGTCCGCCGTCTGGATCGTGGACACCAAGAAGGAGCACCTGGCCGTGGACGAGGCCCAGAAGCTGGGCATCCCGGTCGTGGCCATCCTGGACACCAACTGCGACCCGGACGAGGTCACCTACCCGATCCCGGGCAACGACGACGCCATCCGCTCCGTCAACCTGCTGACCCGCGTGATCGCCGACGCCGTGGCCGAGGGCCTCATCGCCCGCAACCAGGGCAAGTCCGGCTCCCAGGGCGCCGAGGAGCCCATGGCCGAGTGGGAGCGCGAACTGCTCGAGCAGCACAACGCCCAGCAGGCCGAGGCCGCCGACCAGTCCGCGCCGGCCACCGACCAGTCCGCGCCGGCCACCGAGCAGGCCGCAGAGCAGGACGTCGAGACCGCGGAGGCACCTGCTGCCGAGGCCGCAGAGGCACCCGAGGCCACCGAGGCGCCCGCCGCCGAGGCACCCGAGGCCACCGAGGCCAACTGATCCACCACCGGCCGGTCCCGTACGGGGCCGGCCGGTGTCTGCCCGGGCCCCCCGGGCAGACACCGACAGACCACCACAACACCACTCGGGATAACCCCGCAACAGGTAAGGATGGGTACCGCATGGCGAACTACACCGCAGCTGACATCAAGGCCCTGCGCGAGCGCACCGGCGCCGGGATGATGGACGTCAAGAAGGCACTGGACGAGGCCAACGGCGACGCCGACAAGGCCATGGAGATCATCCGCGTGAAGGGCCTCAAGGGGGCCACCAAGCGCGAGGGCCGCGCGACCGCCGAGGGCCTGGTCGCCGCGACCGTCACCGCCGGCGCCGGCGTCATGATCGAGATCAACTGCGAGACCGACTTCGTGGCCAAGAACGAGAAGTTCATCGAGCTGGGCAACGTCGTCCTCGAGGCCGCCGTCTCCTCCGGCGCGACCGACCTGGACGCCCTGCTGGCCGCTCCGTACAACGGCCGGACCGTGGGGGACCACGTCACCGACGAGGGTGCCATCCTCGGCGAGAAGGTCGTCGTGCGCCGCATCGCCCGCGTGGAGGGCGCCTTCGTGGACGCCTACCTGCACAAGACGTCCAAGGACCTCCCCGCCCAGGTGGGCGTCCTGATGGCCGTCGACTCCGACTCGGACGCGGCCAAGACCGCCGCCCACGACGTCGCCGTGCACACCGCCGCCTACGCCCCGACCTACCTGTCCCGCGAGGACGTGCCGGCCGAGACCGTCGAGAACGAGCGTCGCATCGCCGATGAGACCGCCCGCGCCGAGGGCAAGCCGGAGCAGGCCCTGACCAAGATCGTCGAGGGCCGCCTGACCGGTTTCTTCAAGGAGATCGTGCTGGTGGACCAGCCGTTCGCCAAGGACCCGAAGCAGACCGTCGGCAAGGTCCTCTCCGAGGCCGGCACCGCCGTCACCGGTTTCGCCCGGTTCCGCGTCGGCAACTGACCGACCGGCACACGGCCACGGACCGCGCGCGGTAGGATCGGACCGACCGCGTCGCGGAACGACCTGGAAGGGGGTGGTCACCAGTCACTGGTGGCCACCCCCTTTGTCCTGCCCTATCCGGCACCATTCCGTCGGCGCAAGCCGCCAGCCCCGATGAGCCCAGGAGGCCCGCACATGCAGAGCACCGACCAGCGCACCACCCCGGACATCCGTGACGCGACGTCGTTCAACGAGTCCCGGGACCTGCAGCAGGCCCAGGCCGGCGACACCCACGGGGACCCGGGCCGGACCGGCAAGCGCCGCGTCCTGCTCAAGCTCTCCGGCGAGGTCTTCGGCGGCGGCAAGGTCGGCGTCGACCCGGACACCGTGCGCGGCATCGCCGACCAGATCGCCGGCGCACGCGGCCAGGTCGAGGTCGCCATCGTCGTCGGGGGAGGGAACTTCTTCCGCGGGGCCGAGCTCTCGGAGAACGGCATGGACCGGCGCCGCGCGGACTACATGGGCATGCTGGGCACCGTGATGAACTGCCTGGCCCTCCAGGACTTCCTCGAGCAGGCCGGCGTGGATACCCGCGTCCAGTCCGCCATCCACATGGAGCAGGTCGCCGAACCCTACATCCCGCTGCGGGCCATCCGGCACATGCAGAAGGGCCGCGTGGTGATCTTCGGCGCCGGCACCGGCCTGCCCTACTTCTCCACCGACACCGTCGCCGCCCAGCGGGCCCTGGAGGTCGGCGCGGACGAGGTGCTGATGGCCAAGTCCGGCGTGGACGGCGTCTACACGGCCGACCCCAAGAAGGACCCGGGGGCGCAGAAGTACGAGCACCTGACCTACGACGAGGCGCTGCTGAACGACATCCGCGTGATGGACCAGACCGCCATGACCATGTGCAAGGACAACAAGCTGTCCATGATGGTGTTCGGCATGGAGGGGGACGGCAACGTCACCCGCGCCCTGCTGGGCGAGCGGATCGGCACCACCGTCACCGTCTGAGGCCACCGGCCCCGTCCATCCCCACCGTCCCCCCCCCTCGTCCGGGCCATCCGGTGCCACCGGTGTCCTAGGATTGAGGCCACACCATCCGAACCGAGGAGACAACGTGACGCAGGAAACCCTTCAGGCCGCCGAGGAGCAGATGGAGAAGACCATCGAGGCCACGGGCGAGGACTTCGCCTCGGTCCGCACCGGACGGGCCAACCCCGGCCTGTACTCCAAGGTGATGGTCGAGTACTACGGCTCCTTCACGCCGCTGCAGCAGCTGGCCTCGTTCACCACCACCGACGCCCGGACCCTGCTGATCTCCCCCTTCGACGTCAGCGCCCTGCGGAACATCGAGAAGGCCCTGTCCGACTCGGAGATCGGCGCCAACCCGTCCAACGACGGCAAGGTCATCCGGGTCGTCATGCCGGAACTGACCGAGGAGCGCCGCAAGGAGTACGTCAAGCTGGTCAAGTCCAAGGCGGAAGAGCACAAGGTCTCGCTGCGCAACTCCCGCCGCAAGGCCAAGGAGGCCCTCGACCGGATGGTCAAGGACGGCGAGATCGGTGAGGACGAGGGGAGCCGCGCGGAGAAGGAGCTCGACGCCCTGACCCGCAAGTACACCGAGACCATCGAGGACATGGCCAAGCGCAAGGAAGCCGAGCTCCTCGAGGTCTGAGCGGCACCGCACCCGATGACGTCCGAACCCTCCGCTCCCGCCGGGCCGCGGCCGGTCCCGGACCCGGGACCACCGCAGACCCGGCGGCAGCGGCGGGAACTGGAGGCGGCCCGGGCCCGGAAGGCCAAGGCCGGCCGCAACCTCCCCGCTGCCATCACCGTCGGTGCGCTCCTGCTGGGTGGCGCTCTCGTCGGCCTGATCTGGCTGCCGGTCGTGCTGGCGATCCTCGTGGTCGCCCTGCTGCTGCTGGGCGTCACCGAGACCGCCAGTGCGATCTCCCGGCGCGGCCTGGACGTGCCCCGGATCCCGCTGTGGACCGGTGCCGTGGCGATGCCCCTGGGGGCCTTCGCCGGAGGCGCCGAGGCGCTCGTGCTGGCCCTGCTCGGCACGGTCCTGCTCATCCTGGTCTGGGCCGTCGCGGAGGACCTGCCGGCACGCGGTGAGAGCGTCCTGGTGTCCGTGTTCATCGTGATGTGGGTGCCGTTCCTGCTCTCCTTCGCCGTCGCCCTGCTGCGCCAGGAGCAGGGGAACCTCATGGTGGCCTGCATGCTGCTCATGGTGGTGGCCAATGACACGTTCGGGTACATCGTGGGGGCCTCGTTCGGCCGGCACCCGATGGCCCCGAAGGTCAGCCCCAAGAAGTCCTGGGAGGGCTTCGCCGGTTCGGTGGGCGGGTCCGTGGTGGTCGGGACCCTCGCGGTCCACTTCCTGCTGGACCACCCCTGGTGGATCGGCAGTCTGCTGGGCCTGCTGACGGTCGCCTCCGCCACCGCGGGGGACTTCGCCGAGTCCATGGTCAAGCGCGAGCTGAACATCAAGGACATGGGCTCGATGCTGCCCGGGCACGGCGGGGCCATGGACCGGCTGGACTCCCTCGTGTTCTCCGCCCCGGTCGCCTACATGGTCTTCGCGCTGCCCTTCGTCTGACCCCGGCCGTCCCGCCCTGCCCGGTCTCACCCCCTCCCGTCCCCGCTGGCTACGATGGTCTCGGCACCACGACTTTTCCGGCAGAAGGAGCGCCTCCCCGATGGACCACGGCACGCGGCAGGACACGCAGGGGCTCGCGAGGCGGGTGATGGCCTCGGCCGACCGGCAGCCCTTCGACGTCGTCCCGCCGGACACGTTCGGCTACCACCGGCGCCAGGTCGACCGGTTCATGGCCCGGGCGCGCGTGGCCTATGAGGGCGCCGGGGGCCTGCGGTCCGCGGACATCCGCCGGATCGCCTTCGACGCCGTCAAGGGTGGCTACGCCGCCGACCAGGTCGACGACGTGCTGGACCGCCTCGAGGACGCACTGGCCCAGGCCGAGCGTCAGGAGCGGATCCGCTCCGAGGGCGAGGACGCCTGGTCCGCACGGGTGCAGGGGTCGGTGGAGATCCTCCGCGGACGGTTGCAGCGACCGGACGGGGAACGCTTCCGGCGTGCGTCCCGCGCGGACGCCGCCAGCTACGACGTCGGTGGCGTCGATGCGCTGTGCCGTCGCCTGCTCGCGCGGTTCGAGGGTCAGGATCCCCTGGACGCGAACGAGGTGCGCCGGGCCGTCTTCGCCGCCGCCACGGGTGCCGAGGGATACGACGAGGCCCAGGTCGACGCCTTCCTGGACGCCTCGATCGACGTCCTGACCGTGCTGGACTAGTGCGGGGCTAACCGTCCCCCGCGCCGCCGTCGAGCAGGGACTCGACCAGCGGCACGGTCCGCCACGGGACCAGCTCGGCCATCGCCAGGGAGGTGTCCGCACGCTCCACGCCCTCGATGGCGAGGATGCGGGTGTGGATCCGGAACAGGTCCTCCGCGTTGCGCGCGGCCACCCGGGCCAAGACGTCCGCGGACCCGGTCAGGCCGTGCGCCTGGACGATCTCCGGGATCCGGGTCAGCGCCGCCGTGATCTCCGCCAGTTGCTGCTGGTGCACGTGGACCTGCACGAACGCGGTCAGCGGGTGCCCCAGGGCCGTCAGGCTGATCCGCCGTTCGAACGGGAGGAACACGTCCTCGGCGGTGAGTCGGGCCAGCCGCGCCTGCACCGTGTTGCGGGACAGCCCCAGGTACTGGGCCAGGGCCACGGTGGTGGCGTCCGGCATGTCGGACAGTGCGGCCAGGATCCGCAGGTCGGTGGTGTCCAGAGTGCGCATCATGCTCACGTTCTCACGGGTGTCGGGGGCGAAACGCGGGCAGGTTGCCCACTGCGCTGATCATATCTTGTGCACCCCTCGCAATGTGATTAGCATCACAACTCACGGCGGCCGACATCCAGGCCGCATCCACGGCGAGGGCCATCACCGACCCAGTGACGGGCCCGATCGAGGAGGACCCCCATGGGAACGGTCAGTCTGAACACCCCGCCCACCGGCATGCCGCACGTGCCCGAACCGGACCTGCACCAGGTCCTGACGCCGGAGGGCCACCGCCGTCCGGACCATGACCTGGACCCCTGGCTGGAGGACGTGACCGCGACCATGCTGGCGGGGCTGCACCGGGACATGACGGTGATCCGCCGCCTGGACACCGAGTGCACCCACCTGCAGCGCCAGGGCGAGCTGGCCCTGTGGCCGCCGCTCCTGGGGCAGGAGGCCTCCCAGGTCGGTTCCGCTGCGGCGCTGCACCGTGAGGACTACGTGTTCCCCTCCTACCGGGAGAACGGGGTGGCCTACCTGCGGGGCGTCGACCCGCTCGGACTGGTCCGGCTGTGGCGTGGTTCCACCTACGCCGGCTGGAATCCGGCCGAGACCAACCTGGCCGCCCAGCAGATCATCATCGGCGCCCAGTCCCTGCACGCCGTCGGTTACGCCATGGGCCTGCGCCGGGACCACTCCGAGGCGGCCGCGATCAGCTACTTCGGGGACGGCGCCACCAGCCAGGGCGACGTCAACGAGGCCATGGTCTTCGCCGCGAGCTACCACGTCCCGGTCGTCTTCTTCTGCCAGAACAACCACTGGGCCATCTCGGAGCCCGTCACCCTCCAGGCGAGGCGGCACATCGCCGACCGCCCCTGGGGGTTCGGCATCCCGGCCATGCGCGTGGACGGTAATGACGTGCTGGCCGTGCTGGCCGCCACCCGCCGTGCCCTGGAGCGGGCCCGCAACGGCGGCGGCCCCACCTTCATCGAGGCGGTCACCTACCGCATGGGACCGCACACCACCGCCGACGACCCGACCCGCTACCGCTCGAAGGACGAGGTCGAGGCCTGGCGGGCCAAGGACCCCATCGACCGGGTGGAGGCCCACCTGGCCGCCACCCTGACGGACTCCGACCGGGACGCCCAGGGCGGGCCCCTGACGATCGAGGTGGTCCGCGCGGCGTCGGCGGCGGCCGCGGACGAGATGGCCGCCGCCCTGCGGACCGGCCTGGCCGGGCTGGTCGACCCGGGTCCCGAGGCGCTCTTCGAGCACGTCTACGCCGAGCCCCACCACGAGCTGGCCCGCCAGCGCGAGCACTATCGGCTCTACCTGGCCCAGTTCGACGGCGAGCAGCTGGAGGCGGGGACCCGATGAGCGCGCAGGAGATCACCTTCGGCAAGGCCATCACGGCGGGCCTGCGGGCCGCCCTGGCCGAGGACGAGAAGGTCGTGCTGATGGGGGAGGACATCGGCACCCTCGGCGGCGTCTTCCGCATCACCGACGGGCTGATGCAGGAGTTCGGGCCGGACCGGGTGGTGGACACCCCGCTGGCCGAGTCCGGGATCATGGGCACCGCCGTGGGACTGGCCTACCGGGGCTACCGGCCCGTGGTGGAGATCCAGTTCGACGGTTTCGTCTACCCCTCGTTCGACCAGATCGTCTCCCAGGTCGCCAAGACGTACTACCGCACCCGCGGCGCCGTGCCGATGCCGGTGACCATCCGGATCCCCTTCGGCGGCGGCATCGGGTCTCCGGAGCACCATTCCGAGTCCCCGGAGGCGTACTTCGTGCACACCGCCGGGCTGCGCGTGGTCTCCCCGTCCACGCCGCAGGAGGGTTACGACCTGATCCGGGCGGCCATCGCCAGCAACGACCCCGTGGTCTACCTCGAGCCCAAGCGCCGCTACCACGACCGCGGGCCGGTGGACCTCTCGGCCCCGCTCCGGCCCATGGGGCCGGCCGCGGTCGCCGCCGAGGGCACGGACGTCACGCTCGTTGCCTACGGTCCCCTGGTGAAGACCTGCCTGCAGGCCGCCGAGGCCGCCGCGGCCGAGGGCATCTCGATCGACGTCATCGACCTGCGTTCGCTCTCGCCCGTGGACTACGGGCTGATCGAGGCCTCGGTGCGCCGGACCGGACGACTGGTGATCACCCACGAGGCCAGCCGGACCGGGGGCCTGGGCGCGGAGATCGCCGCCACCGTGACCGAACGCTGCTTCCACTGGCTGGAGCACGCGCCGGTACGCGTCACGGGTTTCGACATCCCCTACCCTCCGGCCAAGCTGGAGCACCACCACGTCCCGGACCTGGACCGGATCCTGGATGGCGTGGACCGGGCCCTGGGCCGGGCCAATTCCCTGGACTCGATCGACCCGTTCGCGCCACCCACGCCGCTGGCCGCCGACGGAACGGAGCGTGGCTGAGATGCTGAAGGTCTTCAACCTGCCCGACCTGGGCGAGGGGCTCACCGAGTCCGAACTGCTGGACTGGAAGGTCTCGGTCGGCGATTCCGTCACCGTCAACCAGGTGCTCGCCGAGGTGGAGACGGCCAAGGCCGTCGTCGAGCTCTCGAGTCCCTTCGAGGGCACCATCACCGCCCTGCACGGTGAACCCGGTGCGGTGGTGGCCGTGGGGGCACCCATCGTGTCCTTCGACCTGCCGGGGGAGCCCGGGCAGGACGGGCCCGACGGCGCCGCCCCCGCCCGCTCCGACGGTCGCGTGCCCACGCTGGTCGGCTACGGCGCCGCCGCCGAGGGGGCCGGGCGCCCGGCTCGCCGGGCCCGGGCCGCCCAGGCGGTCCCAGCGGGGTCGGGGGCCCCGGCGCGTCCCTCCGCCGGCACCGGCGAACGGCCCCGCGCCACCCCGCCGGTGCGCAAGCTGGCCAAGGACCTGGGGCTGGAGCTGGCGGCCGTCCCGGGCACCGGGCCCGGTGGGGCCGTGACGCGTGACGACGTGACCCGGGCCGCGGAGCCCGGCCGCACGGTGGAGCCCGGCCGCACGGTGGAGCCCGGCCGCACGGTGGAGCCCGTGCCCGCCGCCGTGCGGACCCTGGGCGGACGGCCCCGCACGGAGGAGGAGGCCATCCGCTCCGTGCGCAAGGCCACGGCCGCGGCCATGACGGCGAGCGCCTTCACCGCGCCCCACGTGACGGAGTTCCTCACGGTGGACGCCACCGAGTCCCTCGAGCTGCTGGAGTCGCTCAAGGGCCACCGGGACTTCCGTGAACTGAAGCTGACCCCGCTGACCCTGGTGGCCCGGGCAGCCTGCCTGGCCCTCGAACGCACCCCGGGACTCAATGCCCGGTGGGACGGGGAGAACGGGCGGATCATCCGGCAGAACTACGTCAACCTGGGCATCGCGGCGGCCACGCCGCGCGGACTGATGGTCCCCAACGTCAAGGACGCCCAGGCGCTGGACCTGGCCGGGCTGGCCCGCGAGGTGGCCGCACTGACCGGGGCGGCGCGCGAGGGGGCACTCACCCCGGATCAGCTGACCGGCGGGACGTTCACGCTGACGAACGTCGGGGTGTTCGGGGTGGACGCGGGGACGCCGATCATCAATCCGGGCGAGGCGGGGATCCTGGCGCTGGGCCAGGTGCGCAGGATGCCGTGGGAGCACCGCGGCGAGATCGCGCTGCGGCAGGTCCTCACGCTGTCCCTGTCCTTCGACCACCGGCTGGTGGACGGTGAACAGGGCTCACGGTTCCTGGCGGACGTGGGTGCGGTCCTGCAACAACCGGGCATGGCCCTCGCGCTGTTCTAGACGGTATGTAGTGACCGCTCCGGCGTGGAGGGGTTGCGGGCCGGGGCCTC